>CAKRYM010000025.1 GCA_934427095.1 uncultured Bacillota bacterium
TGTGGTGCAGCCGGGGGATACCCTTTATCGTATCGCCCGGGATTACGGCGTGACAGTGGCAGATTTGTATCGGAATAATCCTGGCTTGATGGGGGACAGTTCGCTGATGCCCGGCATGCGACTGGCCATTGCCTATGTAGAGGAAGGCGTGGCGCCGATTTATGTTTCTGGTTACACATATCCAAGCGTGGATGAAAGCATCTTTCGGCAGGTGTTGCCCTATCTGACTGCCATGGACCTGTTTTCCTATGGGTTTAGCCCAGCGGGCGCATTGTTGCCACCAGCTGGGGAGGAGCTGGTGGTAGAAGCAACAAAGCAGGGGGTATATCCCTACTTGGTACTGGTGCCTTTGGATGAACGGGGGAATTTTAACAGCGACTTGATCAGTCAGGTGTTTTCTGATGAGGCAAAACGCAGCCGCCTATTGGGGGAATTGGTGGCGGAAGCAGAGGTCCAGGGCTTCCAAGGCGTTAGCCTGGATTTGGAATATGTACCCAAAGACTTGGCGGAGACTTATGCAGAATTTAGCCAGGAATTAGGGGATATGCTGCGTAGTCGGGGTCTTTCCCTGCGGATTGCCTTGGCGCCGAAAACTTCGCCTACGCAAAAGGGGATTTTGTATGAGGGGCATGATTACCGAGCTTTGGGGGAAGCGGCCGATAGCGTGCTGCTGATGACCTATGAATGGGGCTATACCTATGGACCGCCTTTGGCTGTGGCCCCGTTAAACGAGGTGCGTAAGGTGGTGGAATACGCCATTACGGAAATCCCGCCGCAAAAAATTCTGCTGGGGGTTCCCAATTATGGCTATGATTGGACCTTGCCTTTTGAGAAAGGGCGGCCGGCGGACTCCATCAGCAATCCGGAAGCTGTGGAGTTAGCCCGCCGTTATGGGGCGACTATCCTTTATGATGAAACCGCCCAAAGTCCCCATTTTCCTTACTATACGCCTGAAGGCGTGGAGCACGTGGTCTGGTTTGAGGACATTCGCAGCATTGCGGCGAAACTCAGCCTGCGGGATGAGTATGACCTCTTGGGCGTGGGCTATTGGACCATTATGCGTCCCTTTGTGCCCAATTGGATGTTGCTGACCACAGGCTATGCCATTACCAAGGGGCCTACTTCCTGAGCCGATAAAGAATAGGCAAACTCATGGCCGTCCAAAGTAAGCTGTAAGGCAAGCAAATTTGCCCTTTGAGCTGATACTTTTGTTGGGAATAATCCCATATTTTCCGTTTCAGCTTGCAGTTTAACACGAAGCCCGCGACAAACTCCATGGCGGTAATGCCCATGCTGCTGAGGAGCGCCGCGGGCAAAAGGGAAAGCCGGGTACGGCTCAGTTTCGCCATCAGCTGCATGCTGGCTCCGCCCAATAGCCCCATGGTCCAATGACTGCGTCCTCGAAAAGCCAGCTCCAAAAGGGGATAGCCAATGGCGCCAAAAAGGAAAGGTTGTTTGATTCTCATTTCATCACCTCCTGGTCAGCGTACCCGTTTTGGAGGCTTTGCATACAAAAACAGGACGGCGTAAGCCGATCCTGTTTTTGTCTCTATTCTGTCTTTCCTTGTCTTTAGGCTTGGTTCAGCAAGTCCAAAAGCAGTTGAGAAAGCTCCGCCACACTGTCCACCAAATAATCCGGTTCAACGGAGAGTAGCTGCTCTCTGACGCCAGCGCCCCAAGTCACCCCTACTGTGGTGCAGCCGGCGTTTTTGCCGCAGCCCAAGTCATGGATACTATCCCCGATGAAGCAGGTCTCACTAGGGTTTACGCCCAACTTCTCCATGGCATATAAGGCTGGTTCCGGGTCGGGTTTATGGGCTTTGGTACATTGAAAATCCACTACCGTGCCAAAGAGTTCCGTAACTCCCATGGCTTGCAGGGCATCCATGGTCATATCATTTCGTTTGGCTGTGACCAGGCCTAGCTTTGCCCCCTGGTCATGGAGGGTTTGTAGCATTTGGGGAATACCGGGAAAGGCTTGAATGGGGAAAAGATCCGCTTCCTCTGCGTAAAGCTTGCGGTAAACCGTAAGCAGTTCTTGCCCCCGGCCTTTGCCCAGGTATTGTTCGCCGGTTTCCACTAGGGGGATGCCGATGGTCAGGCGTATTTCCTGATCGGTAATGGGCACCCCTAACTGATCCATGGTCCGGCGCATGGTATGGTGAATTTGCGGCACGCTGTCGTTTAACGTACCGTCTAAGTCAAATAAAAAGGCTTTCATGGCCTATTTTTCCTCCTTTTTCTGACAATGAGCTGCGCAAAGGGCGGCCTGATACACCTGTTTCCAGGGAACCTGGGCTTCTGCTGCGCATTGGCGGACGGAATCCGCTTCTGGGGCTAAGGTATTACCGCTGGCTTTTACCAGCACAGGGCCATAAGGGGTGGCCACGGAAAAACTCCGGCGAGGCTGGACAAAGCGGCGTTCACGGGTGATGCGGCAACCGATCACCGTGCTTTCTTGGAACAGCAGTTTCGCCAGGAATTGCCCTTGGCCCAGCTTAGCGATGATTTGGATTTGCCAGGCGGGTCGTGCTTTTTTCATGAAAATAGGCATGGTGCAGACGTCCAGGGCCCCTGCTTGCAATAGGGTTTCGGTTAAGTGGCCCAAAAGCTCGCCGCTGCTATCGTCTACATTGGCCTTGAGCATTTCGATTTCGTCCTGGTCAAGGCCTAAGTCCGTTTCTGCTTCTGTTTGGCAAAGCATGGCCCAAAGTGCATTGGGAATGGGCAGCGTGCGGCTGCCTAATCCCTGGCCTTGGCTTAAGAGGGAGAAGGCAGGGGGCGGGGTTTGTTTCGCCCCTAAGGCAGCGAGCAAAGCGGCACCAGTGGGGGTAATCAATTCGCCTTCCAGCTCTGTTCCGACGAGATGGAACCCTTGCAGTAGCTTGGCCGCCGCTGGGGCAGGCACAGGTAGCCGGCCATGGGCGCAATCCACATAACCTCTGCTTAAGGGTAAGACGCCGCAATAAACTTCCTCAATTTGCAGCTGGTCCAAAAGCAAAGCTACCCCGCAAATATCCAAGAGGGAGTCCATGGCTCCTACCTCATGAAAATGGATGTCCTCTGGAGTACAGCCATGGACTTGGGCTTCCGCTTCTGCTAAACGGGTAAAGGTCTTTTTGGCGATATCCCTGGCCTTGGGGGGAAATTGCGCCTGGTCAATCATGTTGAGGATAGGGGAAAGATGGCGGTGCACATGGCTTTCCTCCGTACAAAATTGCAGATGCAAGCCCCGTATGCCCAGGCTTTGTCTTTCCTCCACCTGCATGGTCCAATTTTCTAAGGGCAGGCGGCGCAACTGCTCTTCTACCCAGCCTTGGTCGCCGCCTAAATCCAACAAAGCGGCGAAAAACATATCACCGGCAATGCCGGTAATGGGGTTTAGATAAAGAAAGCGTTTAGTCGAAGCTCCCATGGGTTAATCCCTCCAAATCGCAGGTAATATAGCGGAAGCCTAATTTTTGCAGGGCGGGAAGCAAATTATCCCGGTAAGCAGTCAAGTGGCCTAACAAATTTTCCGGCACCTGAATCCGGCAAAGATCCTGATGAATCCGCAGGCGGCAATGAGAAAAGCCCAACTCATGGAGGATTTCTTCTCCGGCATCCGCTTTTGCCAGCAAGGCTGGGCTTAAGGGGGTATCATAGGCAAAGCGGGTAGCGAGACAGGGGGAAGAGGGCCGTTCTGCCACACTTAGCCCAAATTCCCTGGCCAAAGCGCGGATTTCCGCCTTACCTAACCCCACGTCAGCCAAAGGATGCAGCACATGTAGCTCGGCGCCGGCTTTCATCCCCGGTCGAAAACAGATTAAATCATCGGCCTGGCTCCCTTCCGCTAGGGCAAAAATCCCGTTTTCTTGGGCAATTTCTTTTAGTCTACCGAACAATAATCGTTTGCAATGATAGCAGCGATCCCTTTGGTTTTGCTGCACTGCCGGTAAGGAGAGTGGGTCTAAGTTTTCTATGGTGAGGGGGAGGTCCAGTTCTTCACTTACCGCTTGGGCATTTTCCTTTTCCCCCTTGGGAGACATGGGTAAAGCAAAATACACTGCCAGCAGGGGGCTTATCCCTGCCGCCAGTGCAGCTTTGGCCAAGATGGCGCTATCTACGCCGCCGGAAAAGGCCATGGCCAGCCCAGCGGGACAATTTTGGGACAGATGCTGGAGCAGATTTTCCCAGGATCTGGTAAGATTTTCCTGTTTCATAAGGGTAACATTTCGCCCTGGAAAGAAAAATTCCTCTTGGTGGGGATTTCTTCCACAAAAATAGCAAGAAAAGGAGGAAGCAGGCATTTCAGATAGAATTTTATACTGTTATGCGAATTAGGTCTAATATAGGCTGTTGGATAGAAACTACCGTTTACGGAGGAATCCTATTCTGCATTTACTGATTTATGTTGTCTTTGGTTTATTGATTATCATTGGGCTGGTGTATTTGTTCAGCCGTTTGGGTCATATGGAACCCAATGTGGTGAATATGGACGAGGAAACCTTGGTACGTACCTATGGGGATGCGGCCTTGATTAATCTTTATTATAAAGCCCATACCGACGCGGATCGGGAAGAAATTGTCAATTTTATCTTGAACGCCCAGGGCATGAGCAAGGAAGATTTGGTCAAAGGCCATAAAAAAGCCTCATCTAAACCGGAAAAACCCGTCAAGGTAAAGGCGCCGGAACCGGAGGAGGAAACTTTCCTGCCGAATCCAGCAGATTACACCATGGATGAAGATCAACAAGATAAAGAAATCATGAACGAGCTGCTGGACCAAACGGAAGTTATGGGTTATACGCAGTTTGAAGCCATGTTTGAGGAAAAGAAAAGTCGCCGCCAGCGGAAAGCAGAGGAAAAAGCCGCTGTTAAAGCCCAGAAAGACGCGGAACATGCCGCAAAAATTGCGGAAGCCAACGCTATTTTGGTTCGTTCCTCGGAGAGCGGCCAGGTAGAGAAATTTGATAATTTGGATGCTGCCATTGCTTCTGCCATTGCACAAGCCTCTTCCCCTAAGGATTCCCCGAAGGAAGAAGCTTGGGAAAACGAAACCGTGGTAATGGAAAGCGTACATAGCGGCTCCACCTTGTTGGATTTGGCGCCTACGGTGGAAACCCATCCGACAGTTGAGAAAACTCCGGTAGCGGAAGCTGCTCCGGTGGTTGAGGAAAAGCCTGTAGCCGAAGCTGCTCCGGTGGTTGAGGAAAAGCCCGTAGCCGAAGCTGCTCCGGTGGTTGAGGAAAAGCCTGTAGCCGAAGCTGCTCCGGTGGTGAAGGAAGCTCCAGTAGCGGAAGAAACCCCAGTGGTGGAAGAAACCCCGGTCATTGAAATTACGCCGCCGGAACCGCCCTTTATTCCGGCGGTCGAGGAAACGCCCGTAGTCGAAGTTGCTCCGGTAGTCGAGGAAACACCCGTAGTCGAAGTTGCTCCGGTAGTCGAGGAAACACCCGTAGTCGAAGCTACCCCAGTGGTCGAGGAAACGCCCGTAGCTGAAGCTGCCCCAGTGGTCGAGGAAACGCCCGTAGCTGAAGCTGCCCCAGTGGTCGAGGAAGAGTTGCCGCAGCGTTTCTGCTATTATTGCGGCGCACCCTTGGAAGCAGGCTTCCGCTTCTGCATCAATTGCGGTATGCCCTTGTCTGGCCGTGCTGAGGAAGCCCCGGCAACGGAAGTTGCCCCGGTAGCGGAAGAAACCCCGGTAGTCGAGGAAGCCCCGGTAGCGGAAGAAGCCCTGGTGGTCGAAGCAGACCCGGTAGTGGAAGCAGACTTGGTCGAGGAAGAAGCTCCGGTGGTCGAAGAAAAACCCATTGTGGAATTAAAAGAAACGTATAGCGGCAAAGCAGCTGGGGAAGAACATCAATATAGCATTGATAAACCTGGCGATATGCTGGCCGATACCATTTTCAACCTGCACATTCCGCCCATCCTCAGTTTGGAAGAGATTCTGGACAATGTCAAGGAAATGGATCAGCAGCAGGAAGGAGAGAAAGAAAAGCGTGAGTGATACCGAAAAAACACTGCCTTTACGCAGCGCCGCAGCGAAAGAAACCTGCTGGTCAGTGGAAAATGTTTATGCGGATACCGCTCTTTGGGAGCAGGATTTGGCCTTGATTCGTCCCTTGCTGGAAAAGGCCGCCTTGTACGACGGCCATCTGGCCGAAGGCTGGGAGCTCTTCCGAGATTGCCTGCTTTGGCAGGAGGAATTAGGCCGTAAGCTGGAAAAACTCTATGTCTACGCCGCCATGAAGCGAGACGAGGACAACGGCAATTCCCTTTATCAGGGCTTGTATCAGCGGATCGAAAGCTTGTATGTGGAAGCTTCCGCCAAATTGGCTTTCTTTGCCCCGCAGGTCTTGGCCTTGCCCGAGGAAACCATGGACGCTTATTTGCGGGAACCGGCTTTACAGCTCTATACCCGCATGATTCAGGATATCCGGCGGGAAAAACCCCATATGCGCAATGAGGCGGAGGAAAAACTCCTGGCTGCCAGTGGGGAAATCGCCTCGTCTTTTGACAATATTTATTCCATGCTTTGCGACGCGGACATGACTTTCCCGGTGATTGAGAATGAGCAGGGGGAGAAAGAGCAGCTTTCCCACGGGAATTATGTGCGCTTTTTGCGCAGCCGTGACCGCCGGGTAAGGAAAGATGCCTTTGACGGCTTGTACGCCACCTATCGCGCCCTGGGCAATACCTTGGCCGCCAATTATGTGGCTTCTGTGAAAAAGGATAATTTCTACGCTGCTGCCCATCATTATGACAGCGCCTTGGCCGCTTCCCTCTTTGGGGACAATGTGCCGGAAGAAGTTTACCGGAATTTGATTACCACGGTGCGGAAACATCAAGGGGCAGTGGCCGATTACCTCCGGCTGAGAAAGTCTTTGCTGGGCGTGGACCAATTGCATTTGTACGACGTCTATGTGCCCCTGTTCCCGGAGCTGAAACAGGAATTCCATTGGGAAAAGGCCAAGGAAATCGTGTTAGACGCCTTGGCTCCCTTGGGGGAACAGTATGTGCGGGATTTCCGGGCAGGCTTAGACGCCCGCTGGGTGGACGTGTATGAGAATAAGGGGAAATGCTCCGGCGCCTATTCCGGCGGGGCTTATGATACTGCCCCGTATATCCTCATGAATTTCCAGAACGATTTGAACAGCGTCTTTACCTTGGCCCATGAAGGCGGCCATTCCATGCATTCCTATTACACCCGGAAAAACCAGCCCTATGTCTATGGGGATTACCGGATTTTCGTGGCGGAAGTGGCCAGCACAGTCAATGAGAATTTGCTGATTCATCATTTGCTGAACAAAGCAGAGAGCAAAGAGGAAAGCCAGTATTTGCTCAACCATTATCTGGAGGAATTCCGTACCACGGTGTTCCGGCAGACCATGTTTGCAGAATTCGAACTGAAAGCCCATGAAATGGCCCAGAACGGTGAGGCGTTAACCTTCGATAGCTTGAGCGAGATGTATTACGCTTTGAACCGGGATTATTTTGGCCCGGACGTGGTCTTGGATGAAGCCATTGCTTGGGAATGGGCGCGGATTCCCCATTTTTACCGGGCCTATTATGTGTATAAATACGCCACCGGCTTTACGGCGGCCTCGGCTTTGGCCATGGGGCTGTTGGATCCTGACCCGGCTAAGGCGGAGAAAAACCGTCAGGCTTATCTTCGCTTCCTGTCCGCTGGCTCCACCAAGGACCCCATTGATTTGCTGGCTGACGCTGGGGTGGATATGCGCTCCCCAGAAGCGGTGGAAAAGGCCCTCTCCCTCTTTGGGGATATGGTCAAACAATTAGGAGAAAAAGCATAAAGGAATCCCTATGAAAGCATATACAGAGAAAGCCAAGGGCAAAGCCCCTGGCCGGCAAAAGGCCGGGCGGAAAGCCTCTGGCCCTGCCCCTAAGAAGCTGAGCGAAAAAAGCAAACCTGAGAAACCCTTTGGCGCGGAGAAAAAACGCTCTGTAACCGAGAAAAAGGCCTTCCGGCCTAAGGCTGAGCGGACGGAAGCTACGCCTAGCCCTGACACCGTAGAAGGCGTGATTTGCGGCCGTAACGCCGTGCTGGAAGCCATCAAAAGCGGCCAGACCATTAACAAGGTTTTGCTGGCTCAGGAAACGGAAGCTGCCTTTGCCGCCTCGGTCTTTCGTCTGTGCAAAGCCCATAATATCCCTTGTCATCAGGTGCCTAGGCCCAAGCTCACGGCTTTTGCCGGCAAAGATCATCATGGGATCGCCGCGGAAATGGCGGCTATCCCTTATGTGGAAATCGAGGATATTTTGGCCCGCGCCAACGAAAAAGGGCAGAAGCCCTTTGTCCTGGTGTTGGACGGGGTGGAGGACCCCCATAATTTGGGCGCGGTGATTCGTACCGCCCTTTGCGTTGGGGCCCATGGCTTGGTGCTGCCTAGGAATCGGGCGGCGGCGGTCAATCAGACGGTGATGAAAACCAGCGCCGGTGGAGCCGCCTATTTGCCCATTGCCCGGGTGACCAATTTGAATCAGGCCAGTGGGGAATTGCAGAAAGCCGGCCTTTGGGTCATTGCCGCGGATATGGACGGCAAACCCATGTGGGAAACGGATTTGACCGGGCCTTTGGCCTTGGTCTTAGGAGCGGAAGGCCAAGGGGTCTCCCCTCTGGTGAAGAAAAACTGCGATATGGTGGTTTCCGTACCCATGCAAGGCCCCCTGGATTCTCTGAATATCAGCAATGCCGCGGCGGTATTGATGTATGAAGCTCTCCGCCAGCAGCAGGGAAAATAAGAAATTCACGCAAAAATGCCCCCGTAGCGTAATGCTGCGGGGGTTTTTAAAATCCAGAAGCAAAAAGGACGCTTCCGAAAGAAGCGTCCTTTCTTTATTGGTTGTCTTTAGCGGGTACGCTTGGGCATAGTATAAATGCTCCGGTTAATAGCTGCTTCCACCGCATCGGTTACCCCTTCATTGAAGGTGGGATGAGGCCGGACAATGGCCGCCATTTCATGAATGGTCATCCGCTGGGCAATGGCCGTGGTCAGCTCAGAGAGCATATCCGTAGCCCGGCAGCACATCATGGCTGCCCCTAAGACCACTTCGGTTTCCGCGTCAAAGACCAGCTTGATAAAGCCGCGGTCGCTTCCTTCGATCAAGGTCTTGCCATTGGCGGACATGATGTATTTGCCCACTTTGACCTGGATACCCGCTTCCTTGGCCTGGGCTTCGGTCATGCCCACGCAGGCGATTTCCGGGTCCGTATAAATGCAGGAGGGGATCAAATCCAGCCGTGCGGCATAGGGGGCAGCGGCAATATGGGCCACGGCGGTCATGCCTTCTGCCGCTGCCTTATGGGCCAGCTGAATACCGCCGATCACATCGCCGATGGCGTAAACCCCAGGCACGCTGGTCTGGAAGTTTTCGTCCACCAGGATCAAGCCCCGCTCCATGTTCACGGAGAAGTTTTCGCCGAAGAGTCCTTCCGTATTGGCTTTACGGCCAATGGAAACCAGGACGATGTCCCCAACCACGGTTTCTTCTCCTTTTTTCCCTTCAAAGGTGCAATGGAGCTCGCCGTCAACCTTTTCCAGCTTCGTCACTTTGCTGCTGGTGTTAACGGTGACGCCGCGCTTTTTCATAATCATGGTCAGGTTCTGGGAAATGTCCTTATCCACGGTGGGCAGAATACGGTCCATGAATTCTACAATGGTGACCTGGCTGCCCAGGGTGCTGAACACCCCGGCGAATTCGCAGCCGATGACGCCGCCGCCAATGATGACCAGGCGTTTGGGCAGCTGGCCGTCGGTTAAAATGCTATCTTCCAGCAATTCGTCGCTGGTGATGACCCCGGGGCTGTCCATGCCGGGAATGGGGGGACGGGAGGGTACGGAGCCGCTGGCAATGAGGATATTGTCCCCTTCAATGATTTCATCATTGACCTTAACCTGGCCAGGGGCCACAATGGTACCCAGGCCGTTGTAAATCGCGACTTTATTGGCGCTGAGGAGCTGCTCCACGCCGCTACGCAACTGGGCCACTACCGCGCTTTTGCGGGCGTAAATCTGCTTGGCGTCAAAGGAGATGCCTTCTGCCTTGATGCCCAGCTCCGCAAAGTCGTTTACTGCCTTATGATACAGCTCGCTGGTATGTAACAGGGCCTTGGTGGGGATGCAGCCCCGGTTCAGGCAGGTGCCGCCAAAGTCTCTGGCTTCCACAATCGCCGTTTTCAGACCCAGCTGGGCGCTGCGAATGGCCGCGGTATAACCACCCGGGCCGCCGCCGATGACAATAAGTTGATAACGTTCAGCCATAAATGCCTCCTGATTTGGTGTTCATTAAGCTTGCTTACGACAATAATATTTTACACAAACCGCCCTTTTCCTGCTCCTTAAAAGCTTTCCTTTTCTAAGAGGAGGGCAATTTCCGTTGGTAAGCCCGCCTCCTTTGCTTTTTTGGCCAAGGCCTGGGAAGAAAAGGCTACGCCCATTAAGGCGGTTTCGATTTCTTTGCTCAATTCCGGCGCCAGGGAATCGGTAAAGACCTGCACCTGCTGGACTTTCCCGCGATTTTCCTGTAAACGGAGCTCTACCTCCCCCCAGTCAAAGCGCTGGGACAAGGTCAAATCGCAGGGGATAGGCCGGCCTAAGCGCCATTCTTCGTCCGCGAACGCCTGGGTCAGCTCTGCCAACCGCGCCTGATCCAACTGGGCGGGGAACATTTCCTGAGGGACGCTACCGTACTCCTCTCCCAAGGCCTGGATTAAAGCTTCCCCTAAGCTTTCCGGGGTTAGCCCTGGCAAAAAGGTGTTTAAATTGGCTACCCGGGCTTTCACGGAGCTAATGCCCTTGGCCTGCAATTTGGCGGCAGAGGGGTTTAAGTAGCGGCCCATTTCCGCCGTATCCACGGAGATCAGCAAGGTGCCGTGGTGAAAGCAGTTTTTCCCCTCGTAAAAGGCGTTACCGGAAATCTTTTTCCCATCCACCACAATGTCGTTTCTGCCCGTGACTTCCGCGGCAATGCCCAATTTCCGCAAAGCCCGGCAAATCACCTGTTGCTGCCGGGGGATGTCATAATGGGCCTTGGCTAAGACAAAGGTGAAGTTCAGATTCCCCAGGTCATGATAAACTGCGCCGCCGCCGCTGATACGCCGGGCCACATAGCCCCCGTCTGCGCTGATTTCCGCTACCTTACATTCCTGCCAAGCATTTTGATTCTTGCCAATGACCACGGTACGCTGGTTTTGCCAGAGATAGAGGATAACCGTGTCCGGCGCTACGGTTTCGACTAAGTATTTTTCCAGGGCTTGATTCGCATAGGGGAAATAGCCCGTACAATGGATATATGCTGTGTTTAAGGGCATAGGCCTCCTTTTCCTTGCGCAGCAATGGCGCAAATACCAGGGGGAGGGGCATTGCCCCTCCCCTCGTTTTTCGGTGTTTACTTGCTTCCCTAAACTTATTCCGTGGGGAATTCGTATTTCAGGATGGGTTGCCGTGCAGCCCGGACATCGTCCAAGCGGCGTACCGGCGTATGGAAAGGCGCGTTCTTCAAGGCGTCCGGATCCTTGTGCGCTAAGTCATACAGATCCAGGAAGACCTTAGCTGCTTCTTCCAGGGTTTCCTTGGATTCGGTTTCCGTGGGTTCCACCATCAAGGCCTCATGCACAATGAGGGGGAAGTACATGGTGGGCGGATGAATCCCGTTATCCAATAGGCCCTTGGCAATGTCCATGGCATTGCAGCCGGTTTCCTTCTTCAGATCATCCACATCCAGGACGAATTCATGCATGCAATGATCCACAAAGGCCACGGTATATTTTTCTTGCAGCAAATGCATGAGGTAATTGGCGTTCAGCACGGCGTTTTCCGCTGCTTCTCTCAAGCCTTCCGCGCCCAGAGTCAGAATATAGGTCAAAGCCCGTACCACTACGCCGAAGTTGCCGTAGAAGCTATTGACCTTGCCGATGCTCTGGGGATAATCATAGCTGAAGTCATAAATCCCGTCCTTTTCCACCACCCGGGGTACGGGCAGGAAGGGTTCCAGGATTTTCTTGCAGCCAACGCCGCCAGCCCCAGGACCACCGCCGCCATGGGGGGTAGAGAAGGTCTTATGCAAATTGGTATGGACCACGTCAAAGCCCATATCCCCAGGACGGACAATGCCCATAATGGCGTTTAAGTTGGCGCCGTCATAATAGCACAAGCCGCCAGCCTCATGAATGATGGAGGTGACTTCCTGAATATTGCTGTTAAAGCTGCCGATAGTGTTGGGGCAGGTCAGCATCAAGCCCGCGGTATCCGGGCCAACAGCCGCCCTTAAAGCGTCCATATCGATACGGCCGTCCGAGGTGGAGGGAATGTTCACCACCGTGAAGCCATTCATGTTGGCAGAAGCGGGGTTGGTGCCATGAGCGGCGTCCGGCACAATGATCTTGGTACGGCCAACGTCCCCTCTGGACATATGATAGGCCTTGATCAGCATGACGCCGGTGAATTCCCCATGGGCGCCCGCCGCAGGCTGGAAGGTGACGGCGTCC
>CAKRYM010000026.1 GCA_934427095.1 uncultured Bacillota bacterium
ACCAGCCGGTCATCACAAAGAACACTACATAGCATAACCAGAAGCAATACAGCGAAAAACCGATCTGTCAAAATTTCTATTTTTTCCCAAATTTAGAATAGCATTTTCTTGCCCGCTTGTAAAGAAAAAACATCCCCTGGTCCAGAAGAGCGCAGAAGGTAGGACAAGAAAAAAGAAAAAACCGGTCAAAAAACCGGTTTTCTGGTGGGGTTAGTTGGGTTCGAACCAATGACCTCCACGATGTCAACGTGGCGCTCTAACCAGCTGAGCTATAACCCCAGAACGTATTGCATGAATTATGATATCAGACAGACCGGAGCTTGTCAAGAGGAAAAGCGAAAAATCAACAAGAAAACCCTCCCCCTGGATGAGCCAAGGGGAGGGAAAGTAAGCATAAATCCCTTAAGAAAGCTGCTCTTTTTTCTTATTTCCCAACGCAGCAATGAGGAAAAAGACCACCAAAGCAATGCCAGCGATAATATACCCATGGGTAGGGTTGCCGAAGAATTCCGCAATTTTCCCCGCCAAAATCATCGCCATGATGATGGGGGAAATGACCATAATGCAAATCTGATAGAACAAAGTAAAGCCCTTGCCCGTGGTGGCGCCATTCTGCAATTCGTCCAACACCATCTTGCTCTTGATTTCCCAGCCAACCATCAAGGCCATAATCAGGGCGCCCAAAGGCATGGCAATCCCTTCTGACCAGCAATCCATGAAGTCCAAGAAGCAGTCGTTCCAAACGCCGGTAGCAGGCCAAGTAAAGATACCAGAAGACCCCAAGCCGTCAATGGCCACCAACAGGGCCTCCACAGCAATAGCCACGCAAACCCAGAACGTGACCTTAGGCCGGCTGCCGGTACGACCCCGCATTGCCGCCCGATCCAAAAAGAAGGTAACGACCACTTCCGTTAAAGAAATGGCGGAAGTAATGGCAGCCAAAAACACCAGCAAATAGAAGAAAATGCCGAATAAAGGGCCGGCCACGCCCATATTGGCGAAAACATCCTGCAAGGTCACAAAGAGCAGGGTAGGGCCGCTAAGAGAAATCTCATTCAACGGTGTACCGCTAGCCAAGCCATTGGCCACGGCAGCGGGGATTACCGCCACGCCAGCCATAATGGCCACCAGGGTATCGGAGAACACGATAACCAGGGCATTTTTCTTCAAGTTTTCTTTTTTGGAAAGGAAAGAGCCATAGGTAATCATCACGCCCATGGCCAAGGACAACGAGAAGAACATTTGTCCGCCAGCCAAGGAAAGAACGCTAATGAAATTGGGTTCGCTTTCGATAAAGCCCCCTTCCACCGCATAGCCGGGCACAAACATATATTTCAGGCCTTCCACAGCGCCAGGCATAGTGACAGCACGAATAATCACGATCACCAGCATCACAAAGAGGGCGGGAATACCAACTTTATTGAATTTCTCAATGCCGCCGGCAATGCCGCTACTGTTCACAAAATAGCAAATAGCCACGAACAGCAGGGTAAACATGGCGCAGCCAAAGGGATTGGTCAGCATAGCAGAAAAGGTGGTGGTACCGTTTAAGACTATATCATACCTATCCTGCAAGCCAAAGCTTAATTCCGCCAAGTTCAGGGACAAATACTGTAAACAATAGCCGCCCAGAACAGAATAAAAGCTCATAATCAAAAAAGGCGAAAGGACAGCCAACCAACCGATCCACTTAAATTTCCGTGTGATTTGCCGGTAAGTACCAATGGGGCCAAGGCCGGTTTTTCTTCCCAAAGCCAACTCAGACACCATAATAATAAAGCCCACAAAAATGGCTAAGGCAATATACACCAAAAGAAAGGTGAAGCCTCCGCCCATGCCCATTTTATAAGGAAAGCCCCAAATATTGCCCAAACCCACGGCAGAGCCAATGGCGGCTAGCAGAAAACCGATATTGCTTCCCCAGGAACCACGATCATTTTCCATTCTCTTCACTCCTTTTTCTAGGCTTATTCACCTTTTGTATGTTCTTTTATTATAGTTCAGGCCCTGTAGAAAAGCAAGGGAAATGCCGCATTTTTGTTCATAAAATCAGATAAAGGCCGTGAAAGGCAGGGGTAGGAGAAAGGAATGGGCAGCTTAGCTAGGGCTGCAAAAGGGATTTTTCTTTCCGCGGCGAATGAAAACATATGCGAATTTTGAGTATTTCTGCCCAAAAACCCAATAGCACTGGCAGCGGCATTTACCTGACCCAGCTTATGGAAGCCTTGGGTCAATTGGGTCATGCCCAAGGCTGCCTGGCCGGCATTGCGACAGGAGAAAGCCCCAGCCTACCTAAAGACGCCAGCTTTTATCCGGTGCATTATGAAGGGGAATCCCTGCCCTTTCCTGTACTGGGCATGTCTGATGAAATGCCCTATGCCAGCACCCGTTACCGGGATATGACCCCGGCTATGCTGACTTCTTTCCGGCAGGTTTTCGGTCAAGCCCTGCAACAGGCCGTGGCGGACTTTCAGCCGGATCTTATCCTTTGCCATCATCTGTATCTGCTCACTGCCCTGGTGCGGCAACTGTTTCCCCAACACAAGGTGTGGGGGATTTGCCACGGCACGGATTTACGCCAATTGCAAAGCCATAGCCTTTGCCAAAAGGAAATCTTAACGGCCATTCCCCGTTTAGACGGGATATTCTGCCTACACAGCCAGCAGCAGCAGGAAGTAGAAGAAATGTTTTCCCTGCCCAAGGGGAAAGCGCAAGTGATCGGCTCCGGCTACAATCAGACGATTTTCCGCCGGCTGCCTTTCGTCCAACGCCAGCCTAAGCGCCTGCTTTACGCAGGGAAAATCTCCCGCCAAAAGGGCGTGTTCTCCCTTCTAGACGCTATGTCCCTCATAAAAGCCGACATTTCCCTCTCTTTGGCCGGGGGCTTTGGCAATCAGGATTATCAGCAGGCCAAAGCCTTAGCCTTGTCTTGTGGGAAAAAGGTAGAATTTTGCGGTATGCTGAGCCAACAGCAGCTGGCCCAAGCCATGAATGAAAGCCGCGGCTTTATCCTGCCCTCCTTTTCCGAGGGACTGCCCCTGGTCCTGGCAGAAGCCATGGCCTGTGGCTGCCGGACCATTTGTACGGATTTGCCTGGCCTTGCCCCTTGGTTAGACCAGAAAATTCCCGGCCATCAAGTACGCCTGGTACCCCTTCCTCCCATGCAGGGGATTGGCGAACCCAAGGCAGAAGGGTTACCCGCCTTTGCCCAACGATTAGCTGAGGCCATTGCCCAAACCATGGCGGAAGAGGGACCTTATGCGCCGGATTTATCCCAGCTCACTTGGGCAGGGGTAGCCAAAACCCTCTTGCAAGCCGTAGGCTGCGCCAAATAAGCTAGGGTATTCTTCAGGGTCTAAGCAGGCCCTTTTTTTTTGCAGGTCGTTGCGCCTAATCCTCACCTGCACAGGGGCTTTCTATCCTTTCTTTTGCTTTGTTACTCACTTTCTGGTTTAGGGAGAAAACTGACCGCCGCCAGTCGGTGGAAAATTACCGCAAACACCAAGCCAAAGGTCACGCCCAACAGGGTATCCACAATGCGCAAGATTACCGCGCCCTTGAGTCCATAGATTCCTGCCCCCAGCATCAGCGCACCAAAGCAGTTCATTGCCGTCTTATACCCGTAGTCAGTACAAAAGCCCAAACACAGTCCCCCTAATGGCCTCATCAACGGATGTAGGGCGTCTGGTGTTACCAGATAGAAAACAAAAAAAGCACAGGAACCTGCGATCGCACCCACGATCCGCTGCCAAAAGCGGGTGGACAGATTACTACAATAGGGATATTGTGACAGCAGAGATGCACAGGCAAATCCCATCCACATAAACCGTTCTACACCAAAGGCCTGCCCAGCAGTGATTACCAGGCTCACCCCAAGGGCCATGCGCAGCTGCCACAAGAAAACAGGCGTGGACAGCTCAGAGTCCTGCACCACTTGGCGAAAACGAGTTGTTTTGTGCTGATCCCGATGCTTGGCAAGTAGGATAGCCCCACAGATCAAATACCCCACCAGAGCCAAAAGCCCGTGGCTGGACCAAAGCCTCTCCAGCCACGGGATTCCCGGTCAGATAGATGTAGGCAAAGCTATATAAACCGCCATTACCCATTTCCGGTCGCTGGGTCGTCATATAAAGCACAGCAAAAAAAGCCGCAAAGTGCAGGGGAATCAAAAGCATCGGCGGGAGCACTGCCGCCGCGCTGGGTACAAACACCAGGATAGCCAGGACCACCGCCAGGGTGATGAGCGAATCCCCAATGCAATATTGGAAATTGACGAAACGGATGCCCAGCATCATGCAAAACAACGCCACGGCAAACGGGGTGTTGTCAGCGCCAAATACACCAGACAGCAAACGAATAAACACAATGGCAAAAGCAACAATTAGAGCAGAACGCGCTGCCATGGCCGCCCAATAATATGTTTTTTCCTGCCTTGTATCACAAGCGGAAATTTTCCGTTTGAGTATGGCGGGGTCCATCTGCAGCGCATCATAAAACTTCATCATTACGGGTATTTCCTTTTCCTTTCTCAATCTGTGTAGCAAGTTTATCCGCATAATACATAAATGCCTCGAAATCCCCCTCGGAACTGCGCCATAAATCATAGAAGGGCTGCAAGATACTTTCATACCCCTTCCGCAATTCAGCGAGGCCGGTTTCTGTGATAAACAGCTGATAGCTCCGCTCATCTTTTGTTTGTCTCTGCTTACGTATGCAGTTTTTCTCATAGAGCGACTTCAGGCAGCGGCTCACTGCTTCTTTTTTCATGCCGCTACCTTTTCCCAGCAAAACAGGTGTATTTTGCTCAGGCTGCAAATATAGATGCGCCAAAAGTTCACATTCACTGACAGTCAATACGGATTTACGTACAGGCAGCAGGGCACGGATAATTTTTTGCATCTGCTGCTGATAATGCATCATGTCTGTCCACTCCATAAACACCCCTCCATATAGTTAACACTGTTAAGTGTTATGGATAAGCATCTTATTTGTCAATAGCTAGCTGCAAAATATATCCACGTGCAAGTAGAAGTAATCCTTAGCCGAAGTGGGACTTAATCAGAAAAAACGCTGTTTCCATAAATGGAAACAGCGTTTTTGTTTTTCATTTCTCCACAAGGAAGTTTTCCCTGGCTAAGCTAATCTTAGGCCATTATTCTCCCATGTAGTAGTTGTACAAGAAGGTCACGATTTCCCCGCGGGAGCAAGCTTTATCCGGGCTGAAGGTGGTAGTGGAGGTACCATTGGTCACCTTTTCTGCCAATGCCCAAAGAACAGCGTTGTAGTTGTAATCGGATTCTTCCACATCAAGGAAGGGATTTTCCGTGCTGGTCAAAGCAGGAGTACCATCCAAGCGATAGAGGAAGGTCACGATTTCCCCACGGATGCAGGTCTGATCGGGGCTGAAGGTGGTAGTAGAAGCGCCGGTGGTGATGCCTTTTTCTACGGCCCACAACACAGCGTTGTAGTAGTAGTCGCTGGCGTCAATATCCGTAAAGGGATTATTGGCGTTGCTGGGCTGAGGCATACCGGCTGCACGCCACAGGAAGGTGACGGCTTCTGCACGGGTGCAGGTACGATCCGGTGCAAAGGTGGTGGCAGTTGCGCCGGTGGTCACACCCTGTTTAACCGCCCACTGTACGGAATCATAGTAGTAAGCGCCAACCGCTACGTCGGAGAAGAGGGATTCGCCTGCTTCAGCCGTAGCCTTGAAGCTCACTTCCACATAGACGCGGCCATTGGGCATGGTGAAGGTGTAACGGTTATCGCCTTCATCCTTCACGCGGATGGTGTCGCCGTCTTTATCCTTCACGGTCAAATCATCCAGTTCATAGCCCTGATCGGGGTTCACGATGATGGTGACGTCGTCGCCTTTATCCGCCCATTTAGGGGTTACGGCTACGCTGCCGTTGCCATCAATGGTGGTAGAAATCTTGTATTCGCTGCCGTTGTCATTGCCGCCCACATTGGGGATGAATTTCCACTGGGCCACAAATTCCGTTGCTTTGTCCACGGAAATTTCTTCACCAGCGTCAAAAGATTTCTTGCCATTGGACCAACCTTCGAAGGTATAGCCATCTCTTTCCGGTGCTGCCGGCAAGTTGAAGCTTTTGTCTACCCCAACATACATGGGAGCAAATTCCGGTTCGCCGCCATTGCTGTCAAAGGTCACAATGACCACAGCCGCGGTATCCAAATTGCTGGATACTTTCACATCAGGCTGAATGCTCACATTGATGGGGCTCTTGTTGTCTTTACCGGGTTCGCCCAGGATAATGGGACCCATAGGTTCGCCCTGGCTGTTCACCTCATTGTTGTTAATGAATTCGCAGCCGTCTACCGTGACGCCCACGAGGCTAGTGGGTTCTTCGCCAGCCAAGTCTTTGTCGTCACGCGCTTTGATCAGCAGGGCAGTACCGTCATTGGCGCCGTTTCCTTCAAACACGCAATCAATGAAGGAAATGTCTTCATACTGACCACGTTTCAAGTTGATGTCCACGCCGCACAAATAGGGTTTCAGGAAAGCGCAAGAATCATCAATCAAATCCGGGTTATTGCCGTTGTTCAGGAATTTGCACTCGGTAAAGGAGGTTTCGGTGAATTTTTCGCCGTAAACGCCCTTCACATAGCAATCCTGTACCGTAAGTTTTTCCGCCGTGATGCTGACGGGGTTATTATTCAGCTGATCCACAGGCAAACTATTGGCCGGGTCTTTACCGAAATAGATGCCGTAATTGAAGTTTTCAATGGTGACATTGTACAGATCCAGATCTGCTACGCCCCAGTATGCGCCATATGTGCCCAGGCCCATATTGGTGCCAATGCCTTCCACTACTTTTTCCCCCTCCGCCAGAGGTTCGCCGCTGATGGTCAGGTTAGCAATGGAGAGAGAATCCAAATCCGCTTTGATGGCAATGCCATCGGCTGCGCAGGTCAAGGTATGATTTGCGCCGTCGATCTTCACATCCTGGCTGATTTCCAGGGGGCTAGCCAAAGCCAAATTCTTGGTCAAGGTGATGGTTTTGCCGGAGAGTTCAGCATCGTTCACTGCCTGCTGCAAAGCAACGGCATGGTTGACATAAACCACATCGTCCACGACCACGATGCCGTCCGTATGGCTGGCGATATCCTGGTCAGCCCAGGTATTGCCGGACACGTCCAGAACGAAGAAGCCCAAGGGCTGGGTGTAATCAGCGCTAGCGCCATCCCAACCGGAGCAAACCGTGGTTTCCGTACCAAAGGTATTCCCTTCGATGGTAGCGTCATTGGTGGAAACATGGATCAGGCCGGAACGGCTAGCCATGGAGTTTTCACCCATGGTATTGGGCAAGGTTTCGCAACCGGTCATGGAGAAGCCGGTAGCGCCGGCCGCCACTTCCACGGTTTTCTGGGTATCAAAGGTAATCGCGCCCTGGCCGCCCAAAGGCATAATCACCAGGTTTTCCAAAGTGACGTCGGAGCCGCTCACATAAATGGTGTCCTGACCATTGATGCCTTCGTCGCCAACGCCGCCGCTATATTTATTGGAGAAACCGTACAGCACAGGTTTGTCTGTTTCATCATAGGCTTTGATGGTCACGCCGTCTTTATCAATGATGAAGTTAGAACCATAAGTCGCGCTATCATTCTCACGGTAGGTGGTCACATCCCATTCCCCAGGCAGGATTTCCATGACGCTGTCGTCTTCCAAAGCAGCAATGGCCTCCGCCAAGGTGACATAGGGCTTACCATCCACAATAGCTACGGTAGTGGTCTTATCCAAGACAACGTTGCCGTTTTCATCCTGGGTCACGCCAGGAGCGGTGTAGTTGTCTACCTCTACTACGGCGCCTTGGCTATTCTGATAGGTGCCGCCGTAAATGGTGATCTCGGTGTTGGAATCACCCTCATTTTCTCTGACTGCATCCACAGTGAATTGGCCGCCGCTGATCTCCAAGGTGGTGTTATCATTTGCCGTATATTCCGCGCAAAGGCTTGGCGCAGAAATCACACCACCGGAAATGGTAATCGGAGAATCGCTCAACGAATAGACCACGCTGGACGCACTGTTGATCACCAGATCTTCATCTTTTTCCGGTGCAATTTCCAAATAGCGGACAAAGAAGGTATAGCCCTGGGTATCGATTTCGCCGCCGGTGATCAGAATCGGAGCGCTATAGGCTTCAATACCGCCGCCCTGGGAAATAATTTCCCCACCGCTGATCTCCATTTTTCCACTACCATTATTGCTAATGGCATAATCGGAATATTTCTGTTCCACGATACCATCGGTCATGGTAAAGGTAGCATTGGTGTTCACGTAAATGGCCTCTGTATAACCAGTTTCGTTAATCACCTTGCCGCCTTCCATGGTGAAATCCGCGTTGCTGTTGACAAAGACCGCCTGATTAGAACCACTGTAGTTTACAATGGTACCTTCCGTAAGCAGGCCTTTGGCATCACTATTCAGGAACAGGGCGCAACCATGTCTAGTATAATCCTCTAAAGTACCGCCATTCATGGTGAAGGAGCCGCCAACATAGATCAAATCATCAGAACTGGAGCTTCCTTCATTGGTAATTTTACCGGTACCCTGTCTATCCTCAATAGTGAGGCCACCAGTGCTCTGGACATAGAACACTTCCGTGCCCTCAGCGGTAATGGTATAACCGTTCAAATCTAAGACCAAAGCCTTTTTGGGCGTTTCCGGACGTTCGCTTGCCCAGCTGCCAATGGTCGTTTCGCTGGTCACGGTTACGTTCGTGGTCAAGCGGTAGGTACCGCTGCTGGGCAGACTGCTATCGCTGGTCCAGTCGGCGTATTCTTCGTCAGCAAAAGCGCCGCTGACAGGAATCATCACCAAAGCCAGAGCCAAGGCAACCAACAGAACGCCCCAAAAACGAATTCCTGTTTTCTGCATATGTTTTTCCTCCTTAAAAATTTTTATCTTTGGGTGGTTTGGCGCTTTCTTTGCCCAAGGGTTACCCCAAAAAGCAACCAAGACCACACACAGGTTCATCCTGAATTATAGCAGGAAGGACCTGGAAAAGCAAACTTTTTTGCCCCTTTTCCCAAAAAGAGAAAAAAAAAAACAGGAAACCCGCCGGCTTATAGCCGAAAATGGCGGGCTTCCTGCACAGAACGACGATAACGATACCAATTCATGGCCAAAGTGGCGAGGAAAAACCCCGCAAAAGCCAAAATATAGGCAAGGGGAGCCTTTGGTGTGGCCAAAAAATAATCCCCGCATACCCATAAGGCCGCAAAAATCAAGGCCATGCCCAAAGCATCCAACAAACAAAGGCCCAAAGCAGAGCTTCGTCCTTGGGGCGTATCGTCCGTGGGAAGCTTCTTTTTCATTAATACCGTGCGGGTATGATCCGCCAGAAAATTGCGCATAAAGTCCGTCCTTTCTCCTGTAAACCAGGGCATATGTTTTTATTCGCCCCCAAGGGACAGAAATCCTTTTCCCCTTAGCAAGGAGAAAACCCGGCCGCCCTGGAAGGGCAGGGCAGCCGGGCCAAAGGAGCTTTGACCGGATGTCGGTCAAATATATAATAAGGAAGAAATAGGAGATTTCGTTGTCGATTTCCTGTTTGCCTATTTCATCAGCAAATTGGGCAAGAACAGGGAAATGGAAGGAACATAAGTAATCAACATTAGCACCGCAATACAGCAGGCCAAGGCGGCGATCAACCATTTACTGATTTCCCCCAAGCCAACCTGGCCTAAGCGTAAGGCCACGAAGAGGTTGACGCCAACTGGCGGCGTACACATACCGATAACCAAGTTCACTACCATGATGCAGCCGAAGTGAATGGGGTCTACACCCAAACCCTGGACCACGGGCAGGAACAAGGGCGTCAGAATGATGATGGCAGACAGGGTTTCCATAACGCAGCCCACAAAGAGCAGGAAGATGTTAATCATCATCAGGACAACCCATTTCTGGGTGGAGATGCTCAAGATGAATTCTGCCAAAAGGGTGGGCACCATTTCCAAAGTGAGCAGACGTCCAAAGGCCATAGCGCCGCAGGCGATAATGGAAATGGAACCAATGGTCATGCAGGTGGGCTTGAAGGTCTTCCAGAGATCCTTGAACTTCAGCTCACGATAAATGAACAGGGAAACGATCAGGCCGTAGTCCGTGGCCACGATAGCGGCTTCGGTAGGCGTGAAGATACCGGAATAAATGCCGCCCAAAATAATGACCGGAAACAGGAAAGCCCAAACAGCGCTGTCCCGCCAATTCTTGGCTTTGCTGACGTCGATTTCCGATTTGCCGCCAAAGTCAAATTTCTTGGAGCAATAAATGACGTAGAAAATTAAGGCCAAGCCCATGAGCACGCCAGGCACAATGCCGGACATGAACAAGGAGGAAATGGACTGCTGCGCTACAACGCCGTACATAATAAAGGAAAGAGAGGGCGGAATAATGGGGCCCAAGGCACCGGCCGTGGCGACCAAGGCCGCGGAGAAGCCCTTATTATACCCATCTTTCGCCATAGCCGGCAAGAGAATACCGCCAATGGCCGCGCAGGTAGCAGGACCAGAACCAGAAATGGCCGCAAAAATCATGCAAGCCACAACCGCGGCAATACCCAAAGCGCCGGGAATGCCTTTCATCAAACGTAAGCAGGCATTGACCAAGCGACGGGAAATACCGCCGGTGAGCATAATATCCCCGGCCAAGCAGAAGAAGGGGATGGCTAACAGGGGGGTGGAGTCCAAAGCAGCGGTAAAGGACTGAATGACCATATTCATGGCCGCCACATCGCCATTTTGGAACAGGGAAAGGCAGGCATAACCAACGGAGGCCACACCAAGGGAAAGTGCAATGGGGATATTAAAGAACAACGCAATCACGAAAAAGAGCAATACCAACATGATGTGTCACCTCCTATTCTTGTTTTTCTGTGATAGATTCTACTGCAGCGGATTCGTCCAGGGCTTCTCTTTCCTGGGCGGCTTTGATGGCTTCTTCCGCTTCGTCAACTTCTTTGATGTCATTGCCCAAATAAATCATGATCAACCGCTGAATGCAGCGGATACCGATCAACACATGGGAAAGAGGCGTAATGGCGTAAACCGCACCCATGGGCAGCTTCAAGCCCAAGGAAATATTGCCCATGGCAAAGTTGAGCTTCACCATATCAATACCGAATTTCACCATAAAACCGCAATAAATAATGATAAGGACTAAACCAAGAACCACCACTGCAGGACGGATCTTTTTGGGGAACACGGCCATGCAGGCATCTACCTTAATGTGGGCATTATGCAGAATCGCATAACTAACGGTGATCAGGGTAAACCAAATGTACATATAGCGGGAAATTTCTTCCGACCAAGTATTGCCGCCATTGAAGATAAAGCGCTGCACAATCTGGAAAGTCATGCAGATCAGCATGGCAAAAAGCAAAGCAACGCCGAATTCCGCTTCGATCTTATTATACCAAGCATTCACATCCACCACTTTACGGAGGAAGGATTCACCTGGCTTTTTGCGTTTTCCCGCAAGTTGAGTTGCCATAGGGACCTCCTATTGTATTCACATTACCTCTGACCAGGGCGTTCCATTTCCCTAGGTCAAGTCAAACAAAAGTCGATTGTTGTTGTCAAGCAACCGCGTACCCCCAGGGAAAGGGGGGTACGCAGCGCTTGATGCGCACCTCGTACAAATCGAGGTAAGATGAGAGGCGGTAACTCTCAAGTTTGTTATTCTTGGGTTGCTTCTTCAGCGCCTTCTTCAGCGCCTTCTTCAGCGGCTTCACCTGCGCCCTGGCCGGAACGGTATTCTTCCAACAGGGACAAGGTCAATTCCATGCATTCATCCCCAACAAAGCTGTAATCATCGCGCATCCACTGGGTAGCGTCTTTGAAGGGCTGCAGTTCTTCTTCGGTGTATTCGATGACGCCGCCGGCAACCAAGCCGTCTTTGTACATCTGAATGGTGTCCGCAGATTCCTGAGCACGGTTAGCGCGGATGGCTTCGTCATAGATGGCCATACCTTCATCAAAGATCT
>CAKRYM010000027.1 GCA_934427095.1 uncultured Bacillota bacterium
GGCCAAAGGGGCCACGGTAATTTCCATCTTTATTCCTTTGATCATTCTGGGGATTCCCCTGTTTGATACAACGTTTGCCATTATTCGCAGGTTAGTTTTACACAAGCCGATTTTTAGCCCGGACAAGATGCATCTGCATCAAACTCTTTTGGCTACAGGGCTTACTCACCGGCAGACAGTGCTGGCAATTTATGCTATCTCGTTGGTTATGGGGCTTTGCGCTGTGTTGATGGCAATTCTTACTTCTGCTCAGGCTACCATTGTCCTGATCGTTGTAACTGTACTGGTTTTCCTTGGTGCGGATTTTCTGGGCGTGCTACGTGGTAAACGGCGCCGCCTGTTCCGCAAAAAAAAGGAAAAACAACCTATGGCTTGATGTTATGTTTAGGCTAAGCCAAATGGCTGGCTACAAGTTTAAAGTTTAAACGTTATTGGAAAAAGGAGTGGATTTGCATGAGTAAAAGTGGGGTAATTATCCTCATCATTGCAGCAGTTGTCTTTACTGGTTTAGGTTTTGTCATTGGCCAGGTTGTGGTGGCGGCAGGTAGCAATCCCGGGACAAAGGACGATCCTGCGGTGACCCAAAGCTATGTGGACACTTTGGTGGGCGCAAGAGTAAGCGATCTCCAGGCCCAGATTGAAGATTTGGAAGCTTTGATGAATAATTCTATGGTCAGCGGCGAAACGACGCCTGCAAGCAACAACGATGATGATAAGGAGACAAGCGGAAGCTCCACTCAGCACGTAAAGATTACCAGCGATGGGTTGAATGTGCGCGACGCCGCTTCTACGGGTAATGTCCTTACTTCGCTCAATTCCGGTGATGTCGTGGTATATTTGGATTCTGTTTCTGCCAGCGACGGCACTTGGTACAAAATTAAGCTGGATGACGGCACCGTGGGCTATGTGGCTGGTTGGCTGTGCGGCGAACCCTATTAATGAACATAAGGCAACACCAAAGAGAGAGGGCAGCCTCTCTCTTTTTTACGAGAAAACAGGGGAATTATTTCCTTTTGCTTTTGACAGTAAGCGGCAGATTTCCCTTAGGCGATTTGCTATGATGAAGGAAACAGCCTTTGTCAGGTGGTGTGGGAATGTCGTTTAAGACTTGTCCTGCTTGTCGCCATGTTTCCTATTGTGCCGCCGGTTGTGTGATCTGGATCTGCCCCTGTTGTGGGCAGGATATCAGCCGCCTGCTTGCTACGAGAGACCCGCGCCGGGAAACGGAAAGCCCCGGCGGGCGTTTAACCGGTAGTTATGGGCAGGATGCCAGGACGAATCCAGGGGAAAGGCGATAAGTCCATTCTTCTCAGAGCGGGCGGCGTTTGCTGTCCGTTCTCCGTTTTTTCAGACACTCTGCGCAAAAAGAATGCAGAAAAGAATTGCATTCAACATATTTATATGATATAAACAAATTAAATTGCGCCAATAGGCGAATTTTTCATTGACATGGGAGGCTGTTTTGTCTCGACTTCGTATAGATCAATTATCCATAGAATATACTGCTTCCGGCAGTGGGCAGGATGTCCTTTTGTTGCATGGTTGGGGCGTGGATAGCGCGGTGATGGAGCCTTTGCGCAAGCATTTGGCGGAGGTTTGCCATGCGGTAAGCGTGGATTTGCCTGGTTTTGGCAAAAGTGACCCGCCCAAAACCGCCTGGTCGGTCTATGATTATGCGGATCATGTGGAAAAGGTTATTGCCGCCCTGGATTTAAAAAATCCTATCCTATTAGGACATAGTTTTGGCGGCAGGCTTTCGATCATCCTCGGCTCTAGAGGGGTGGCAAGTCGGCTTATCCTAACGGATGCAGCGGGTATCTTGCCGAAAAGGAGCTGGAAGTATTATGTACGGGTGTATAGCTACAAGGCGGCAAAGAAGATTTTTTCCTTCGGTCCTTTACGCCCTTTAAAGGATAAGGCGCTTCGGTTTTGGATCAAAAATAATCCTTCCTCTGATTATGCCCAGGCCCAAGGGGTCATGCGGCAAATCTTTGTGAAAGTGGTGAATGAGGATTTACAGCCTTTGCTGTCCCAAATCCAGGTGTCTACTTTGCTCCTTTGGGGGGATAGGGATACGGCTACGCCACTGACGGATGGTCAGCTGATGGAAAAATTGATTCCTGACGCTGGGTTAGTGGTGTTTACGGATTGCGGCCATTATCCTTTTTTGGAGCAGCCCGGCCGCTATTACTCTGTGGTCGATTATTTTATTACCCATTGACTTTTTCTGTGGAGAGGTTAGCCCATGTTTACCCTTACCTTTATTGTATATATCCTTTCCTTGTTGGCCTTTTGCGCGTATTTTTTGTTTTCTGCTTGCCGTTATCAACTGCACATGTTGCAGCAAAACACTTATGTGAATAGCCAGTACTGGCATTGGTTACAGGGTAGAGGCTGGCGGGATTGCCGCCTTTGGGATTATCTGTTGCTTGTCCCCATGGGGGTTTACCTGTTTAGCAATGCGTTTTTTTCTGCTGTGGCGTTGCTTTTCATCAGTTTGCTTTTGCTGTTGATTTACGGGCCTAACCGCGTCAAAGCCAAAAAACCCTTTGCTTTGACCAAACGAATGAAGCGGCTTTATCTCACGGTCAGCGTGTTGACCTTGCTTTACGTGGCGGGCTTTGGCGTTTTGTCTTATGCCTTGGATTTGGTCGTAATTTATATTGCTTTGTTGGCAGCCGCTGTGTTTGCTTGGGCTTTTGTCTTGCTGGCCAATCTGCTCATGCAGCCGGTAGAGCGCCGAATCAACCAAGGGTTTTTTCGTGCCGCTCAAGCTAAACTACGGTCGGTACCTGGTTTGACAGTAGTGGGCATTACGGGTAGTTATGGTAAAACCAGCGTGAAGATGATTTTGGCTGCCCTGTTGCAGGAGAAATTTGCCACGTTGGCTACGCCGCATAGTTATAATACGCCCATGGGTGTTTCTTTGACAGTGAACAATCAGCTGCGCCCCACTACGGAAGTGTTTATTTGTGAAATGGGCGCCCGGCACCGCCAAGATATTCAGGAAATGTGCGATTTGGCCCGGCCGGATTTGGCTGTACTTACTGCCATTGGCGAACAACATTTGGAAACCTTCGGCTCCCAGGAAAATATTATTGCTGCCAAAACGGATATTTTGCGCAACCTGGCCCCTGGGGGCACGGCTTTTGTGAATGGGGATAATGCCTATATTTTGGGTGCGCTGCCGGAATTTCATTGCCCCATTGTCCGTTATGGGTTAGACCCGGCCAATGATTATTGGGCGGATGATATTTCCTTTGGCCGGCAGGGAATGTCGTTCCTGTTGCATAAAGGGGAAGAAACCTTCCCACTGACCACTTCTTTGTTGGGACGGCATAATGTGTGCAATATTGTGGGTTGTATCGCCGTGGCGTTGCATATGGGCGTAGATATGAAGCATATTAGCCACGCCCTGAAAAAACTGCCTCCAGTGGAACACCGTTTGCAGCTGATCCCCGCAGGAAACTATACGGTGATTGATGATGCATTCAATTCTAACCCAGCTGGGGCAACTGCTGCTTTAGAGGTGCTGGGCGCTTTTGCGGGCGGCCCAAAAATTATTATCACCCCAGGCATGGTAGAATTGGGAGAACGGCAGTATCAGTTGAATTATGAATTCGGCATGCAGCTGCCCCAGGTCTGCGATCATATTATTCTGGTGGGGCCGGAAATCAGTCGTCCCATTCGGGAAGGTGCGGAAAAAGCCGGCGTTAAAGAAGGGCAGCTTTTTGTGGCTGGTAGCTTAAATGAAGCCAGGGGAATTTTGCAGGGCTTGCTGAAGCCCGGCGCCGTGGTATTGTATGAAAATGACTTACCGGATACTTATAATGAGTAAACAGGTGAGAGAGGATAGAACGAGGAGGCAGTAGCATGGAACATAACAAAATTAACGTCGCCGTCCTTTTCGGTGGCAGAAGTGTAGAACACGAGGTTTCCATTATCTCTGGTTTGCAGGCTTTTCATGCGTTAGATACGGAAAAATATGAACCCATTCCCATTTATATCAGTAAAGAGGGCAAATGGTATAGCGGCGATGTGCTGAAGGAAATCAAAAATTATCAGGATATCCCGGCCTTGTTGCAGCAAGCGACACCTGTTTATCTCAGTCAGAATTACGGCGAAGGGTTGCTGCATTTGGAGAAAAAAACTTCTGGCGGTTTGTTTCGGCAGAAACACGAAACTTTGACTATTCCCATTGACGTGGCCTTGCCTGTGACCCATGGCACAAATGTGGAGGATGGTATTTTGCAGGGTGTTTTAGACACGGCGGGGATTCCTTATACTTGTCCTGGGGTTCTTGGCTCTGCGGTGGGTATGGATAAAATCATGATGAAAGCGGTATTGAAGGACGCTGGGTTGCCTGTGGTACCTTCCCATTCCTTTACTGCGGCAGATTGGTTGGAAAATGCCGGCGAGGTGTTGCGCCAGATTGAAGAGAAACTGACCTATCCCATGATTGTGAAGCCTGCTAATTTGGGGTCTTCCATCGGGATTAGCCGGGTAGGGGATCATGATGCTTTGGTGGAAAAGATCGAATTTGCTTTGACTTTTAGCCGCCGCATTTTAGTGGAGCGTTGTGTAGAACCTTTAAGAGAAATCAACTGCGCGGTGTTAGGGGAACCTGGCGACGCCATCACTTCTCTGTGTGAAGAGCCGTTGAATGGTAAGGATATTTTGAGCTTTGACGATAAATACTTAAGCAATAGCGGCGCCAGTAAGGGGATGAGCAGTGCAAAACGGCAGATCCCTGCGGATATTCCGGCGGAAATGGAAGCCTTAATTCGGAGCTATGCTTTGAAAGCTTTTAATGCTTTGGATTTTCGCGGCGTTTGCCGGGTGGATTTTTTGGTGGATGTAGAGGATGGGGAAAAGGTTTATGTGAATGAGCCCAATACCATTCCCGGTTCCCTTTCCTTTTATTTGTTTGAGCCGTCTGGCCTTAGCTTTTCACAGCTGCTGGATCGGATGATTCGGATTGCTCTGAAAGCCAAACGAGATGCAGATAGCTTGACCCGTACTTATACGTCAAATATTTTGGCGCAGGGCGGCTTTAAGGGGAAAAAATAATGAAAGATCAGTTTCCGTATTTATTGGCTTTTCAGCGGATAGACCGCTTAACTGGTCGGAAGATTCGAGAGATTTTAGCTGCCTGGCACGGGGACGCGGCCGCAGCTTGGCAAGCTGGCCCCAATTGGCCTGAGCTGGGTAACCATTTCTCTCCTAAGGGTTTGGCAGAAATCGCGAAGGTATATCATGCCACAGATCCGGTGAAGCTGTATGAGGAGTATTTGGCATCTGGCTGCTCCGTTACCATGTTGGGAGAGGAAGATTACCCCTCCCTTTTGGCAAAGATTTATGATCCGCCGCTGATGTTATTTTATTATGGCAAGTTACCTGAACCAAAGGATATCTGTATTGCCATGATCGGTTCCAGAAATTATACCTATTACGGTAAGCAAGTTGCGGAGATCTTTTCTCGGGATTTGGCTGCCCAAGGTATGGTTGTGGTCAGCGGTATGGCCCGCGGCATTGATAGCTTTTGTCATAAGGGCGCTTTGGCCGCTGGTGGACGGACCATTGCCGTACTGGGCTCCGGTTTGGATGTGATTTACCCTCGGGAAAATGCAGGACTGTACCGGGAGATTATTGCGTCCGGCGCTGTGGTTAGCGAATTTCCGCTGGGAACAGAGGCTTTGCCCAGGCATTTCCCGCAGCGGAATCGCATTATCAGCGGATTGAGCCAAGGCTTGTTGGTGGTTGAAGCAGGAGAGAAAAGCGGGACCATGCTCACCGTGGATTACGCCTTAGAACAGGGTAGAGATGTATTCGCTGTACCTGGGCCCATCATCAGCCCTACCAGTAAAGGAACCAATCGTTTGCTGAAACAAGGCGCAAAGATTGCGCTTTCCCCAGAAGATGTCTGGAGTGAATATTTTACAGAACCTTTACGCCTGGTAAAAATCCAGAAACAACAAGGGGCTCAACCAAGCCCACAAGTGTCGGATACGGAAAAACTGTTATTGAAACGCTTGATGACGCCTATGCGGCCAGACGATATTCTGGCGCAACAGGATATTACTCTTTCCGCCCAGGAGTTGTCGGCGCTTTTGACCATGTTGGAGATCCGTGGGTTGGTCAAACAATTGCCCGGTAATTATTATCAGACTGTGGTAAAAACCATTTACGCTTAAGGCGGCAAATGAAGAAAATACAGGCTTGGTTTGAGCCTGACAAGGAAGTACTGGAGGAATCATTTGCATGAGAACACTGATTATCGTGGAATCCCCTACTAAGGCCAAGACCATTGAACGGTTTTTGGGCAAGGATTATGTGGTACGCGCCAGTATGGGCCATATTCGTGATCTGCCGAAAAGCAACCTTGGCGTGGATGTGGAACATCATTATGCTCCCCATTATATTACTATCCGCGGCAAAGGCGATGTGATCAAGGTCTTGAAGGATGAAACGAAAAAGGCGGACCGTATCCTGTTGGCCAGCGACCCTGACCGTGAAGGGGAAGCCATTGCCTGGCATTTGCAGCAATATTTAGGGCTGCCAGAGGAAGCCTGCCGTATCCGGTTTAATGAGATTACCAAAACTGCGATTAAAAAAGCGGTGCAGGCGCCAGAAAAGATTGATATTGACAAAGTAGAGGCGCAACAGGCTCGCCGGATTTTGGACAGGCTGGTGGGGTATAAAATCAGCCCCTTACTGTGGAAAAAAGTCAAAAAAGGCCTTTCCGCCGGCCGTGTACAGTCCGTAGCAGTGCGGCTGATTTGTGAGCGGGAAGAAGAAATTGAACGGTTTGAACCAGAAGAATATTGGAACATTACCGCCCGTCTCCAGGCTGGAGAAGCGGAAATGGTGGCCAAACTATTAAAGATTGATGATAAAAAAGCCTTTTTACCCAATGAAGAGGCAGTGAAGAATCTCCTTGCCCGTTTGGAGGGGCAGGAATATACCGTAAAGAACATTAGCCGTAAGGAAAAACCCCGTCCGGCTCCGTCGCCCTTTACTACCTCCTTGATGCAACAGGAAGCGTCTAAACGGTTGAACATGACGCCGAAAAAGACCATGCAAACTGCCCAAGCACTTTATGAAGGTATTGCTATCGGCGGTACCATAACAGGTCTTATTTCTTATATGCGTACCGATTCTGTACGCATCAATGAAGAAGCCCAGACTGCGGCTAGGGAATTCATTAAGGAAAAATACGGCGCCAATTTTGTCCCTGCTAAGCCCAATCAATTTACGCCCAAAGGGAAAAAAGTAAATATCCAGGACGCCCATGAAGCCATCCGCCCCACGGATGTTACCCGTACGCCCGCTTTGCTGAAGCCGTATCTTAATGCGCAACAGTACAAGCTGTATAAACTGATTTGGGAACGCTTTGTGGCTAGCCAGATGGTGCCTGCTGTGTTTGAGCATACTGCCGTGGATGTGCAGGCGGATAACTGCATTTTCCGGGCTTCCGGCAAAATTATGGTTTTCGCTGGCTATTTGCAGGTGTATAGCGAAAGCAAGGAAGATTTGGCGGAAAAAGACGATGTGGGCGTGGTGGTACCAGTGAAAGAAGGAGATATTCTGCCCTTAAATCAGCTGGAACCCAAGCAATTCTTTACCCAGCCGCCGGCACGCTATACGGAAGCAGCCCTGATTAAAACCATGGAAGAACTGGGGATCGGCCGTCCTTCTACCTATGCGCCCATTATTGACACCATATTAAGTCGCTATTATGTGGTGAGGGAAGAAAAACAGCTCTATCCGACGGAATTGGGCAAACTGGTCATTGATTTGATGAAGAATTATTTTTCGGAGATCATCAACGTGGCCTTTACTGCGGAAATGGAAAGCCAGTTGGATAAGGTGGAGGATGGCTCTCTCCCTTGGGAACAGGTAATTGACGAATTTTATCAGCCCTTTGAAAAGCTGTTGACCCATGCAGAGCAAGAGATTGAAAAGGTGGTCATTGAGCCGGAAGTTTCTGATGAGGTTTGCGAACTTTGCGGTAAACCCATGGTTTACCGGATGGGCCGTTATGGAAAATTCCTGGCTTGCTCTGGTTTCCCCGCTTGCCACAACACAAAAGCTATTGTAACGGAAACTGGGGTAAAGTGCTTGGCTTGCGGCGGCAAGATTGTGCAGCATAAGAGCCGGGCTGGTCGAATTTTTTACGGTTGCGACCATTACCCGGATTGCAAATATGTTTCTTGGGATATGCCCATTGAGGAAAAATGTCCCCATTGCGGCACCCAGCTTTCCCAGCGCCAACAGAAGGGTGGCGTGAAAATCACCATTTGCCCCAATAAGGATTGCCCCAGCCGCGCCAATGAAACGAAACGGCCCAAAGGCCGGCCGGCTAAGAAAAAAGCCCAGGAGTAAAGCATGGTAAAACCAGTAACCATTGTGGGAGCAGGGTTGGCGGGCTGCGAAGCAGCCTGGCAGTTGTTACAACGCAACATCCCTGTTACCCTTTATGAAATGCGTCCCAATCAAATGACCCCAGCCCATAAAACCGGGCATTTTGCGGAACTGGTATGCAGTAATTCTTTGCGTGCCGCTGGTTTGCAAAATGCCGTTGGCTTGCTGAAGGAAGAAATGCGGCGAATGGGCTCATTGGTGATGACTGCTGCGGACGCAACTGCTATCCCCGCTGGGGGCGCTCTGGCCGTGGATCGTCAGGCTTTTTCTGCGTATATTGAACATGCCTTAGCGCAATGCGCGGGGTTAACCATTTGCCGAGAAGAGGTTACTGCTTTGCCAGCTGGTTTGACGATTATTGCCGCAGGCCCCTTGGCTTCCGATCAGCTGACTCAGGATATTTTGCGAGTTACCGGCGAGGAGCAGTTGTTTTTTCATGACGCCATTGCCCCAATTGTGGATGGGGCTAGCGTGAATATGGAAAAAGCCTTTTTTGCCTCTCGCTATGGCAAGGGGGATGGGAATGATTATCTCAATTGCCCCATGAACAAAGAGGAGTATCTACGTTTTTATACGGAGCTGGTGCAGGGGGAAGTTTTCCCTCTACGGGAGTTTGAAAAAGAAAAGCATTTCAGCGGCTGTATGCCTTTAGAAAGCATGGCCCGTTTTGGGGAGGATGCCATTCGTTTTGGCCCCTTAAAACCAGTAGGATTGACACTGCCCGGCGGTGGCGAAGCCTATGCGGTTTTGCAATTACGCAAGGAGAACGCCGCTGGTACCATGTATAATTTGGTGGGTTGCCAGACCAGACTGTTGCAAAAGGAGCAAAAAAGGATTTTTGGTCTGATTCCCGGTCTGGAGCAGGCGGAATTCCTTCGTTATGGCGCTATGCACCGGAATACTTATCTCCAATCCCCTGATTTGTTGGATAGACATCAACGGTTGTTAACCCGACCGGATCTCTATTTTGCCGGGCAAATTACTGGGGTAGAGGGGTATGTGGAGTCCGCGGCTTCCGGCTTGATGGCCGGGGTGACTGCCGCTGCTCAGGCTATGGATGAGGCTTTGCCGGTTTTCCCAGGAGAAACCGCTCTAGGCGCTTTGCAGAATTTTTTACAGACCAAGACCAACTCTTTTCAACCTATGAATGTAAATTTTGGTCTGTTTCCCCCTTTGCAGGTGCGTTTCCATGGGAAAAAGGAGAAGTACGCGCTGTTGGCAGAGCGCGCTTTGGATCGTTTAGCGGCTTTTCTTGCGGAACGGGACAAGGAGTAACACATGGAGGATCAACATGGCGAGCTGCTACCGTTGATTGAACGGTTTTGTACCTATTTGCGGGAGGAAAAATATTGTTCTCCCTTGACGGTGCAGGCTTATCAACGGGATTTGTTGGATTTCGCCGCTTATGTACAGGAAATAGAAGAGCTGGATTCTTTGGCCCATTTGCCCATTACCCACATTAATGAGGGGCATCTCAGGGCGTATTTGCGTATGCTCCGAGAAGAACGCGGCTTAAAGAAAAGCTCCCAGCATCGTCATTTGTCTGCGCTGCGTTCCTTTTATCAATTCCTTTACCGGACAAAGCAGGTTGATGAGGATATTGCAGCCCTTTTGGCTGTGCCAAAAACCGAGAACCATTTGCCTCGTTTTCTCAGTGAACAGGAAATGCACGCTTTCCTTCAGGCACCGGATGATTCCTTGCAGGGAAAACGAGATAAGGCTATACTGGAATTATTATGTTGCTGTGGCTTGCGCGTGGCAGAAGCAGAACATTTACAAATTCAGGATTTGGATCGGGAACGGGGATATATAAAGGTTACTGGTAAAGGGGATAAGGTTAGGCTTCAGCCCATTGATACCCTAACCATTGCTTATTTAGAGGATTATTTGGGCTGTCGGTCCGCGCAAGGGCTGTCCATTGCGCCAGAAGCCCCGATGTTTATGAACCGTTTTGGCCAAAGGCTAAGTAGCCGCAGTTATCGCAATATTGTGGATAAATACATGCAACAGGCGGCCATGGCCAAAAAAATCAGTCCCCACAGCCTTAGGCATACCTTTGCCACTCAATTGTTGAATCACGGGGCAGATATTCGTTCTGTTCAGGAGTTGCTAGGGCATGTCAGTGTAAATACGACGCAGATTTATACCCATGTCAGTATTAACCGGTTAAAAACGGTTTTCGCGCAGACCCATCCTCGCAGCGGAAAAAGTAAGGAGGAATAATATGGAACTGAGAGGCACTACCATTGTTGCAATGCGGAAGGATGGCCATACGGCAATTGCCGGGGATGGTCAGGTAACCATGGGGCAATCCACGATCATGAAGCATGGCGCTAGAAAAGTACGGCGCATTTATCATGATCAGGTGATCACTGGTTTTGCCGGCTCTGTGGCCGATGCCTTTACGTTGTTTGATAAATTTGAAGGCCGTTTAGAAGAATACCGCGGCAATTTGGAGCGGGCAGCCGTTGAGCTGGCTAAGGAATGGCGTACGGATAAATATCTTCGCCAACTGGAAGCTTTGCTCATTGTAGCTAACCAGGACAAATTGTTGGTGATTTCCGGAAACGGCGAGGTCATTGAACCGGACGACAACATTGCGGCCATTGGCTCTGGCGGCAACTATGCCCTGGCTGCGGCTCGCGCTTTTAATCAGTCGGAAACACAGCTTTCTGCTGCGGAAATCGTGGAAAAATCTTTGCATATCGCGGCAGATATCTGCGTGTATACCAATCATCATATCACCGTGCTGGAACTGTAATCCATAAACTCCCCAGGGAAAGGAGAAGGACAATGGAAGAAAATTATCGCGAAACAGAACAAGTCATGTTGCCGGAATGCCAGGAATTAACCCCCCGGCAAATCGTGGCAGAATTAGATAAACATATTGTTGGACAAAGCGAAGCCAAGCGTTGCGTGGCAGTGGTGTTGAGAAACCGTTACCGCCGCCAGCAGTTGGCCCAGGATATTCAGGAAGAAATTATTCCGAAAAATATTATCATGATCGGCCCTACGGGCGTGGGCAAAACGGAAATTGCCCGTCGTTTGGCCAAATTGGTAAACGCACCTTTTATTAAGGTGGAAGCAACCAAATTTACGGAAGTCGGCTATGTGGGTAAGGATGTAGAATCCATTATCCGTGATTTGGCGGAAACCGCTATTCGCATGGTAAAAGTGGAAAAAATTGCCGCTGTGGAAGAACAGGCCAAAGCCGCGGCCGAGCTGCGTATTCTGGATATGCTGCAACCTTTACCTCGGCGGGGTGGCGCGGCTATTGGTAATATTTTTGGCGGCCCAGTGCGGGAAAATCCCCCTGCGGATAGTGAGGAAGGGAAAAATCAGGACGCAGAAGTTCGTAAACGCCGGGTTTGGTTAAGAGATCAGCTAGCCAAGGGAACTTTAGATAAAGAGCTGATTGAGATTGAAGTGGAGGACAACAGTGTGAATCCCGCTTTCGGTATGGAAGAAATGGGAATTGACATG
>CAKRYM010000028.1 GCA_934427095.1 uncultured Bacillota bacterium
GTATAACACAGAATTTTCTTAATGCAACGGGTATTTTATGATCGTTTCCGAGAAATGGCTACGTCCTTTAACCATTAGCGTTTTATTGATCTTTCTTGTTTGTTTTGTTCTCAGGCCGGAAGCTTCCTATGCCGCGGCCCTTAGAGGATTATCCCTCTGGTGGCAAGTGATCGCCCCAGCATTACTCCCCTTTTTTATTTTCAGCGAACTTTTGCTGGAATTAGGTTTAGCTACATATATGGGCCCCCTTCTAAGTCGGCTCATGCGGCCTCTCTTTGCCTTACCTGGGTCCGCAGCCTTGGGCGTAGCTTTAGGCTTTTGCTCCGGCTTTCCTACGGGGGGAGCCATTGCCGCTTCCTTGCGGCAAAAAAACGCCATCAGCCGCGAGCAAGGAGAACGCTTGGTCGCCTTTACCAATAATGCCGGGCCTCTTTATGTGACCGTCAGCGTGGCCACCGGCTTGCTCCATTGTCCCAAAGCCGCCTTTATCTTGGCCATTGCCCATTATGGCGCCAATCTTTTCCTTGGCATGATCATGGGCCTTGTTTCCCGTTGGCGAGGACAAAACCAAACCATGCAAGTAACGCTCCCGCCAAGTGCAGCCGTGGAAACTTCTTCCTTTGGCAAGGCCCTTCGCCAATCAGCGGAAAGAGCAGCTAATAATATTTTGCTAGTTGGCTGTTATATGGTCTTTTTCTCCACCGTGGCCTCCTTTTGGGAAGAACTATTCACTACCATGCCCCCTCTTGTCCATAGCCTCCTTCTGGGTAGTTTGGAAATGAGTTTAGGCGTTAATGCTTTAGCTGGAAGCGGCCTTCCCCTAACGGAGATTCTTCCCTGGTGTGCGGCGTTACTTTCTTTCGGAGGCCTTTCCGTTATTAGCCAGGTCATGGCCATGATCGCCGACACAGATATCCGTCCTCGGCTTTACTTACTCTGCCGCTTTTTACAAGCTGGACTTTCTTTTCTTTTCACCAAAATTTTCCTTGCGGTAATTACCCTACCAGCTTCCACCATCAGTAGGCCAGAAGGTCAATTTTCCTTTGTTTGTTTCAATTGGGCCATATGCGCCCTTGTGCTATTACCTGGGGTGCTAGAATTTCTGTATACAAAAAGCCTGCTGTTTGGTAAAACCAAAAACAGTAGGCCTAATGGATAATCACTCTTCGTTTTTTTCCGTGTTGTCTAAATTATAATATTTGAAGGAACGCAAATCCTCCCGGTTGCGGTGGATATTATCCAAGGTTTTCTGGATATTCTCCTCCAACTGCCGTAAGACGTCGTCGCAATAATGAATGGATTCATGCCGCAACTGAATACTGGCGTCTTCTGCCTTTTTCAGCACTTCCTCCGCCCGTTCCGTTGCCGCCCGATAAATTTCTGTTTCTGCCGTCATGGCTTCTGCCTGCTGACGGGCATCATTGATAATCCGTTTGCTTTGGCCTTCCACGGATTCCAGCAGCTTATCGCTGTGTTCCAACACTTTCTGCGCCTGTTTTAATTCATCAGGCAAAGCAGCGTAAATCTTGTCCACCACATCCAAAACAGCGTCCCCATCCACCAGCACTTTACCGGAAAGAGGCACTCGGGATGCAGAAGTAATGGTGGTTTCCAATTCTTTCAAGATGGTAGCCAGACCAAAAGTTTCCCGATTCATTTCATTCTCCATGCGTTTCCCTCCCAATCAATCGACAATAATGAACAACGGTATCTCCGTAAGTACTCTCCTTGATAATACGCCAAGGTTCAACTGGTGCAAAGGGCGTTTTCTTGGCCGTTTCCGCTAAAAAAATGCCATCATCTGCCAAAAGCGAGAGCGACGCCACCAAATCCATCAACGGCGCAAGCAACCCTGCTTGATAAGGCGGGTCTGCCAAAATCAAATCGAAGCATAGTTCAGGCTGCTGATTTTTCAAACGTGGCAATAAAGTCAACACATCGCCTTTCATCAATTTACCATTGGCAAAGCCACAGGCAAGCAAATTCTTTTCCACAACACTTGCCGCAGCGCGATCTTTTTCCACAAAAATAGCGCTTCTTGCCCCGCGGCTTAAGGCCTCCAAGCCTAAAGCGCCGCTACCAGCAAAGGCATCTAAAACACGGCTATCCGGCAAATAGGGCATAAGCACGCTGAACATTGCTTCTTTGACCCGATCTGCGGTGGGACGCGTATGCAGGCCAGGTAAAGTGGCAAGCCTGCGTCCGCCGGCGCTGCCGGCAATAATACGCATTATTTTCCTCTCCCTAAAGGATCTGCCTCTTTATTTGCATCAGAAGAGAGTCGAAGCGTACAGGTCATGCAATAAAAAGCCGCATTTGGATTCGCCAAAAGCTTTTTATAATCCTTGTGCAGCTTATTAATTTCTTCTTCCTTGCCACACAAAATACATTTCACCTTCACGCCAAATCATCCCACTTTCTATATTGCTTTAGATATTTCGCCCTGCGCCCGCTTCTTCCTGCATTTTTCTTATCCTCCTCTGATATTTTTCTGTGCATGGGGCATCATAAAGGAAAAAAGGAAATGCTTATGACAGAAAAGGATTTATATGGCTTAACCGCCTTGGCCGGACGGTTAGATTTAGCCACGGAAGCCAGCAGTTTGCTGCGCGGCGATCGTGATGTGGAGCTGCCGGGTATTCGCGAAGAAAAAACGACCAAAAATCAAGTCGTTATTCATCGGGTAGAAGTATTCAATGAAGAAGGTAGCCGCCTATTACAAAAGGCCATGGGCAATTATCTCACCTTCGAACTTCCGGATATGGAAAACGAAGAAATTATTGCGGATATTGCCGAAGCAGTCAGTGGCGAATTAAAAACCATGCTGCCTGATTTACAAGACAAGCTTTTGCTTGTGGTTGGCTTGGGCAACCGGGAAGCAGTACCAGACGCCCTTGGTCCGCGCACGGTAGAACACACCTATCCCACGCGTATTTTGTTTCAGGCCAAAGAACCACCAACGGATCTTGCTGCTGTTTGTACCGTAACCCCCGGGGTCATGGCAGCCAGCGGCTTAGAAAGCGCCCAAATCATTCAGGGTATGTGTCGGCAATTTCAGCCTGCCGCCGTCATTATTGTGGATTCTCTCGCCTCAGCCAGCGTTACTCGGGTAGGTCGTACCATACAAATGTCGGACAGCGGCATTAATCCAGGCCGCGGCGTAGGCAATCCTCGAGCTGGGATTGACGCGGCCCTTTGTGGTTGTCCCGTCATTGCCTTAGGTATTCCTACGGTAGTGGATACCGCAGCCATTATTAATGAAACCATCGGCACTCTCCGCAGCTTCTGGCAGGAAAAGGGCGTAGCCGTCCCCTTGCTAGACGATGAATCTTGTGAATACAGCGAAAGAAAGTTACTGGAAATGTTTCATGGCCGGCTGCTCGTCACCCCACAGGATATTGACGATCTAATTCGGAGGGACGCCATGCTGTTGGCAGCCACCATTGCCATGGCCGTACACCCTGGTGCCAATCGCAATAATTTTCATGATTTCATTCAATAATTCCAAAACAAATGGAATTCCAGCAGTAAACAAGGAAGATCAACTGGGAAAAATTGTACAGAATAACCACAGGCGGCCTGCTCATACTAACACCAGTCGGCAAGAAAAAAACAAAAAAACAGCCGACGACCTAAACAAAAAGGAGGTGAAAACAATCATGAGCAAAAACAGCAACACTCCTACCGTTCCTTCCGCTTCTGGCGCACTGAACAATTTCAAAATGGAAGTCGCTAACGAGCTGGGTATCTCCAACTACGATCAGATCGATAAGGGCCAGCTCTCTTCCCGGCAGAACGGTTATGTGGGCGGCAATATGACCCGCAAGATGGTGGCTTTCGCTGAACAGGCTCTGGCCCAGGGTCAGGGTGGTTCCGTCAGCAACGCTTCCCAGACCATCCGCAGCCAGCAGGGTTCTTCTCAGTCCCGCTAACTCAGCAGGAACTGTCTGATATAAAAATAACTCCGGCCTTTGCCGGAGTTATTTTTATGCTTTTTTGTATATGCGCATCGGCATTATTTTTTTCTGACCATGGCGCGCCGTTCCTTTTGCACAGCCCACATATAACGGGGAATTGCCAAATAGCGCCGCCAGCGTTTTGGATCACTCAATAAGCGCCATAACCATTCCATACGGATACGCTGAATCAAACGAGGCGCCCGCTTCACTGCGCCGGCTAACACGTCGAAACTACCGCCAACGCCCATCATCAGGCTACAACCAAGCTCAGGCCCATGGGCATGAAGCCATTTATCCTGATAGGGCATACCCAAAGCAGCGAAAAGAATATCCGGCGCCGCTTTTCGTATCCGAGCGATGGTCTCTGCCTCTTGTCCGCGGAAATAGCCGTCCGCGCAACCGACTACCTGCAAACCAGGATAGCGTTGCTGCAAAACATCAGCCGCTTTTTCCGCATAACCAGGCTTGGCGCCCAGCAAATAAATGGTACGGCCTTTTTGCGCAGCTTGAGCGGCTAAGGCTTCCAAAAGATCAATACCCGTAACACGTTCCTGCAAAGGAGCGCCCAACCGTTTGGCAGCCCAAAGCACACCGGTGCCATCTGGCGTTACCAGAAAAGCCTCTTCAATCACCCGTTGAAAAGCTGCGTCCTCCCTGGCTAGCATAATCCCTTCTGGATTAATGGTCACCACCTGCGCCGGAAATGCATAGGAAGGAGCCGCTGACCGTTCCATCAGCAGCTCCACCGTTTCCTTCATATTATATTCATCTACACGAATGCCAAGTATCCGCATAAACTCCTCTTATTCTGTCGGTGCGGGGATATCCCAAACATCCTCTGTCCCGCTACTGCTCCCCGGATCTGCCACACCAGGATCCGAAACCCCGGGATCCACATTGGGATCTTGGGTGTTGGGATCTTCCGTACTCGGATTCTCCGTCCCCGGGTCCTGGGTACCAGGATCTGTTTCCGGGGGAACCATGGCATTGGGATCCTCCACATCCGGCGTTTCCTCCGGCGTATTCTCCGTGGGCTCCGGCGTATCGCTGGGGACAGAATAACGGCCATTCCCGCCATCATCAATCACATACGGCGTAAAGTCAAACTCACCGCCCGTGATTTCCGTCAGGACAGAAACAACTTCCTCTTCCTGCAAAATTACGTAACTGAGCCACTGGCTATATTCCTTCAAATACATGCATTCCCCAACGAAATGATAGGTCTGAATATTGTCGTAATCCATGGAAAGCATGAATTTGGCGATGTCAATGGCATCCGTAATATTCATATCCGTTTCCACATATTCGTAGGCAATTTTGACCAAATTAGGAATGGTTTTAATGGTCGCAGAAGATAGGATCTGTTCTGCCATAGCCTTGATGAAATTTTGCTGATGCTCAATCCGGCTGAAGTCACCGTCTACATAACCGCGGTAACGGCAATAGGCCAAAGCCTGAGCGCCGTCTAAGACCTGGGTCCCTTCATACAGGTCAATGCCTTCAGAGGGCTTATACATTCTGCTATCGACATAAATTTCTACGCCGCCAATGGCATCAACCGCTTCTTTAAAGCCATTGAAATCAATGATCGCATAATTATCAATGGAAATACCGGTCAGCTGTTCCACCGTGGCTTTGGTCAAATTAATCCCGCCAGAAGAGAAAGCATGATTAATTTTCGTATTGGTACTGGTACCGGCAATATTTACATAGCTATCGCGAGGAATAGATAGGAGAGAAATTTCCCCAGTATCATTATTTAAGAATACCAACATAATGGTATCGCTACGGGCAACAGCGCCTGCCTCACGATTATCGCAACCAATCAGCAGAATGACTCTAGTTCCAGTCAATTCCGCTACTTCGTTAATGCTCGCTTCTTCCTCATAATCATTTGCCGTGATATAATACAGATCATCACCAGAAGGTTGCATCGCGCAAACCACACTAAACCCGATAAAAAAGCACCATACCACTACAAATAAAAGGGTCAAGCCATAAGCCACTTTTCGCGTACTGCTAAGCGCGCCAAACCAGGTTCGCTTATCATGCATGGTGGTCATATCTTTATCCCAAAATTCCTTGTCTTTTTCTTTCATGCCATTGTCCTTTCATCCCGCCTTAATTAACGGGAAATATATACATATTTTGTGGAATCGTTTTTCGGCTCCCAATCCACATCACAACCCAAAGTTTCCGCGATAAAGCGTACTGGCACCATGGTACGATTCCAGCCGCTATTGATCACCGGCGCAGTATCCATCGTACGGGGTTCTCCGTTCACCAAATACTCGGTTTTGCCAACGTACATCTGAATAAAGGTGCTGCCTTGCTGAATGGAAACTTCCCGTGTGGTAGCATTCCACTGTACTTCTGCGCCCAGTTGTTCGCTAACAAAGCGCACCGGCACCAAAGTACGGTTATTCCCATCAATATAGGGAACCACCAGGCTGTTTTCCTCATCAATGGGTAAATAAGCGTCATTCACTTCGGCCATAGAATTGCCAATGGTTAACGTTATGCTCATGGAATTCAAGCCGCTGACTTGCTGCTTTAAACTGGCAATTTTTTCTTCCAAAGCTGAGAACTGCTGCTCCACATAAGCGTCCACCCAACTTTGGGAAACCAAAGGGTCAGAAGCAGCCCCCCCTTTTGCACCAGCATCACTGGTAAAGAAACAACATAAAACCAGTATCAGCAAACTTGCCAGCAATCCTTTTTTACCCATATAATATAACCACTCCTGTTTTCCCTCATAAATTTATGATATATTCGACAAGAGCACACGGTTCCCTTTTAGCTTTTTGCCGCTATACCACTAATTCCTGCTGAAAAGACGATTTTTCACAAAGGATTCAGAATCCCTTATCCATAAAAGAAAACAGGAAAGTTTTTGATTTAAAGATGCAAAGCAACGCCACTTGTGTTATACTATTGCCAAATCTGTTTTTTTCGGGTACAAATGGAGAATTTTCAGAGCAAACCCAGCTTAAGAAAGGAGTTATTTTGTGAAAATACGTAAAAAATCAAAATGGATACTGGCAGGGGTCATCCTAGCCATCATCATCCTCTTTCTTTCCCTGGCGGAATTCTTTACCAATTTATTGTGGTTTAAAGAATTGGGCTATGTCAGCGTTTTTCTGAAAGAATTGGTCACCCAGTTAAAATTTGGTATTCCCGGCTTCTTGGTGATTGCTGTGGTATGCTATCTCTATCTGATGGCCATTAAAAAAAGTTATTATAAAAAAATCACCTTGTATGACAAAACAGCGCCGGAGCAAAAACTCAACGGCAGCGCCATGCTGATCAGCGCCATCTTTGGCCTGTTAGCGGCTTTTGCTATCTCTAATCGGCTTTGGTTCCAGCTTTTGCAATATGTAAACAGCTCTGATTTCGGCATTATTGATCCTATTTTCCAGCAGGATGTCAGCTTCTATATCTTTAAACTGGAATTTCTACAATCCATCAACAGCCTGCTGATTTATATTCTTTTAGGCTTCGCCGTAGTCAATGTGATCTACTACTTTATTCTTCTAGCCAAACGGAAACCCATTGGCAGAGAGGAAGCCCGCACGGAATATGATGATCCCCGGCAGCAATTCCGGGAACAGTTCCGCAATGGCTTCGGCGCCATGGGCGACTCGCCTTTTGGTAGCTTTGTCCAGGGCAGCCCCATTCATTTTGAAAAGAATTCCTTAAAAAGCCTGCTGTCTATTGCTGGTACGCAGCTCAAAGTTTTGGGCATTTTGCTCTTTTTGATGCTGACCATGCATTTCTTCCTAAAGCAGTATGCTTTGTTATACAACAGTTCCAATGGTATCGTTTATGGTGCAGGGTTCACGGATATTCATATTTATCTTTGGACTTACCGCCTGCAAATGGCTCTTTCCCTGGGTGGCGCCATCCTCTTTGTGCTCAGCCTCAACCAAGGTAAGCTAAAACGGATTCTGTTGATTCCCGCGGCTATGATCGGCCTTTCCGTGTTGAGTTTTGTTGTTGCCGCTCTCACCCAAAATCTGATTGTGGAGCCCGATGAAATCAACAAGGAGTCGGCTTATCTCCAAAGCAATATTGAGTTTACCCGCTATGCCTATGACTTGCAAGATATTCAAACAGAGACCTACGATGTGAATTATGATTTAACCGTAGACAATATTCTCAATAATGAGGAAACCATCGCCAATATTCGTATTAATGACTATGAGCCAGCGCTGAAGTATTATAACCAAACCCAAAGCATTCGTTTGTATTATAACTTCAACGATGTGGACGTGGACCGTTACTATATTAATGGGGATTACACCCAGACTTTCTTTTCCGCCCGCGAATTGGACGAATCCACCATTTCCGATTCCTGGCTTAACAGCCATATCAAGTACACCCATGGCTATGGCGTGACCCTTTCCCGCGTGGACAAGGTGACGGAAAGCGGTCAGCCGGATATGTTGATCGACGGCATTCCTCCCGTCTCTCAAGTGGAAGAGATTTCTTTCGAATATCCGGAAATTTATTTTGGTGAAGATACGGAAAACTATATTATCGTTGGCACAAACGAACAGGAATTTGACTATCCTTCCGGGGATAACAATGTCTACACCCATTATTCTGGTAGTGCTGGTATTCCGTTAACGTTGTTGAATCGTATCCTCTTCTCTATCCGCTTAAACGATTTGCAGTTACTGGTCTCTACCAATGTCAACGCAGATTCCCGCATTATCTTTAACCGCGAGATCAAAAACCGTGTAGAAACCATCGCCCCGTTCTTAAGCTATGACGACGATCCCTATATCGTGGCGGCAGACGGTAAACTATATTGGATCTTTGACGCTTATACCACCAGTTCCTATTACCCCTATTCTGAGCCTTTTGCCGGCTATGGCACCAACTATATCCGCAACTCCGTAAAAGTGGTAGTAGATGCTTACAATGGCAGTGTGGATTTCTATATCGTTGATCCTGATGATCCCATTGCCATCACCCTGCAAAAAATTTATCCTGAGCTGTTCAAAAACTTAGAGGAAATGCCAGAATCTCTTCAGGCTCATCTCCGCTATCCGCAGAACATGTTCACCATTCAGGCTAGCGTCTATGCCAAATATCATATGACGGATGTGGTCACCTTCTACCAAAACGAAGACCGTTGGGATATTGCCAATGAAATTTATGGCACCACGGAAACGCCCATGACCGCCACCTATTATATTATGACCATGCCTGGGGAAAGTCGGGCGGAGTTCATTCTCTCGATTCCCTATACGCCTAGCGGCAAAGATAACCTAACCGCTATCCTGATCGCCAGAAACGATGGGGATAAATATGGCGAGCTGATGCTTTATCAGATGCCTAAAGATACCGTGACTTATGGACCTGCCCAGGTAGAAGCCCTGATCAATCAGGATACGGTCATCGCACAGGACTTCACCCTTTGGAGCAGCGCTGGTTCCACCTATACCCGGGGCAATATGTTCGTTATCCTCATTGACGGCAGTCTCATGTACGTGGAGCCAATTTACCTGGAAAGCGCCAGCTCCTCCATTCCTGAAGTCAAGCGAGTAACCATTTACTACAACGAAAAGATTGCTTATGAGGATACGTTAGCGGAAGCGTTGGATTCCATGTTTGGTCAAGGAGCTAGCGCCGTCCTAGACGAAACCTCGCCCACAGGGGAAAATGAAACAACAACAGAAACGGAAGATCAGCCGGACGAACCGGAAGTCAACCTCCCCGTGGAGCAGGATTTAGCCGCTTTAGCCAATCAGGCCTTTGAAAATGCGATCAATGCCCAACAACAAGGGGATTGGGCCGCTTACGGTGAATACTTGGATGAGCTCCAAGGCTATCTGGAACAAATGGTGGCAGAATAAACACGCTAACCAAGAATTGGTGTATGAGCAACATTATTTTATATAGAGGAAGTGTTTTTATGGAAAGACGTTATGCTGAACGGATAAACCGGGTGCAAGCCAGCGCCATCCGGCAAATCATGAAATTTATGGCTGACCCGGAGGTTATTTCCTTGGGCGGCGGCAATCCCGCCCCGGAAAGCTTTCCCGTCCAGGTCATTATGGAAATCGCCCAGGATTTACTGGAAAAAGCCCCGGGAAAAATCCTCCAATATGGCGTAACCATGGGCTATGACCAATTGCGCCAGGCTTATCTGGAGCATATGGTGTTGCCCAAAGGCGTCAAGGCTGATTTGGACAATATTCTGTGCGTCACCGGCAGCACCCAGGGCATTTCCCTGGCTCTAGAGCTGTTCTTGGACAAAGGAGACAAAGTTCTGGTGGAAAACCCCACCTTTTTGGGTACCACCAATGTTATGCGCAAATTGGGTGCAGAATTGATTCCCGTGGAAATGGATGAAGGCGGGGTTATCTTAGCGGATTTGGAAGAAAAAATCCGGCTCCATCAACCTAAGCTCCTGTATATCATTCCCAATTTCCAAAACCCCACCGGCCGTACCCTGGCCAAAGATCGCCGGCAGCGTATTGCCCAGTTAGCAGAGGAATACAACGTCATTGTGCTGGAAGACGATCCCTACGGGGATGTCAGAATGCGCGGAGAAACTTTACCGCCCATCAAATCCTTTGATGAAGCAGGTAATGTTATCATGATGAACAGCTTTTCCAAGATTATCTCCCCCGGTATGCGTGTGGGCGCAGTTACTGCCGCGGCGGATATTATTGGTAAAATGGAAGTGCTGAAACAAGGGGCTGACGTAAATACCGCCAATTTGAATCAGGCCATTTGCGCGGAATTCCTCAACCGAGGCTTGTTACCTGAGCATTTGCAATTCATCTCCAATATTTACCGGGAACGGCTGGATACCATGCTGCATGGCTTGGAAACCTATTTCCCCCAAAATACCCAATTCACCCGGCCGGACGGCGGCCTCTTTGTCTGGGTAAAAATTCCGGGGATTGCCAACACCACAGACTTGCTGACCGAATCCATTACCCGGCATAAAGTGGCCTTTGTCCCTGGTTCTCCTTTCTGCGTCAACCCCGCAGACGGCATGGATTGTCTCCGGCTGAACTTCTCCATGTGCGACCCGCAAAAGATCGACACAGCTTTACAGCGATTAGGCTCTTTGGTCCAGGAAAAAATGGCGTAACTTATCCAAAGCCTCCTACCAGTAAAAGCGGTAGGAGGCTTTTCTCTAATCAAAAAAAGAAAGACAGGCAAAGGCTACTCCTCATAAGGACAACGTAAAGGTAACCCGAGAATGACCGATTGAAAGAAGCCTTGGATCCTAGGCCTAAAACAAACATGAGAAAATAGCCGCAAGCAAAAAAAATGGCTCGCGGTTATTTTCAAGTCCAAGATTTAATGCGTAGAAATGGCCACTGAACTGACGCAAGACCGTGTAAATTCCAATTTTATCACAGATCTTGGATCAGATTAGTTTCCTCTCAAAACATTCTTTCATTGACAAACTATATATTATATCATATAATGAACAATGTTCATGTTGAGGTGATTGGATGAATAATGTCGTAACATCGAAAGAGGAAATTTTAAAAACTAGTCGGGAGCTGATCCAACAGCAGGGCTGGTCAGCGGTTAATATTCGCTCTGTTGCAGCCGCCTGTGGTGTGTCTGTGGGGTCTATCTACAACTACTTTGATTCCAAAGCAACGCTGGTAGGGGCCACGGTAGAAAGTGTCTGGTGTGAGATTTTTGACCGTCCGCATGATG
>CAKRYM010000029.1 GCA_934427095.1 uncultured Bacillota bacterium
CCTATATGATGACCAACCTACTGAGGTGACTTGCCCGGTCTGCGATGCGGTGGTCTTTTCCAATGATGAGGATTTCACTGTCGTAGAAACGGACAAGGAAAAAGAAGAAAATAAAGAAGACTGATTCATTTTGTCTCTGACAAGCAGTTGTTCTGAAAACCGCCTGTTGCGCATAAGATATCACATCTTATGGCGATAGGCGGTTTTTTTATGTACAGGCTTAATCCAGAACAAATTTTACGGCAGCTTCCCCCTTGGCTGGAAAGCCGTCTTAATCCTTTGCCGGACGAGTCCTGGGCGGAATTGGAGGAAATACGCTTGAAGCCCGATTGCCCGTTATTGCTGCGATTAAGAAATGGAGAACGTTTTTTAACGGCTGAGGGCGCCCTAACCGTATCCCCAAGTTTAGGAGAAATCTTTCCCCAGGAAGAAATGGATAAGCTTTTGTCCACGTTATCCGGCTCTTCCCTTTATGCGATGGAGGAAGAGTTGCGCAATGGGTATATGACCATTGCCGGTGGGCATCGCGTGGGATTTTCCGGCCGGGGCGTATTGGAAAAGGGAAGAATTCGTACCTTGCGGGATATTTCCTCGGTCAATATTCGTTTGGCCAGAGCCGTCCTGGGCGTAGGGCAAGAATTGTTGCCTCGTTTGCTGGATGGACAAGGCAATGTTTTGTCTACGTTAATTATTTCTCCGCCAGGCGTTGGCAAAACCACGCTTTTGCGGGATTTGGCTCGCGCGATTGCCGATGGGGAAGGTGTTCCTTCTTTACGGGTAGGCATTGTAGATGAGCGAAGCGAGATTGCGGCCATGTGGCGAGGCAAACCGCAGTTACCAGTGGGATTGCGCAGTGATGTCTTGGATGGATGTCCCAAGGCAGAAGGATTAATGTTGCTTTTACGCTCCATGAGCCCTCAAGTGTTGATTTGTGATGAGTTAGGTCGGCCGGAAGATGTGAGCGCTATGCGGGAAGCGGCTAATGCTGGGGTGAGCGTATTGGCTACGGCCCATGGATTAGACGGTGGGGATTTGTTGAAACGTCCGGTTTTTCGAGAAATGTTGACCACAGGATGCTTTCATCGGTTGGTGATCTTGAGCCGGCGATTAGGTCCGGGAACCGTGGAAAGGGTGTATGATCCGTGTTGAAATGGCTAGGTGCAGCTTTGGTTTTGGCAGCCTCTGTTTTGGTAGGCCAATGGGCTTGCCGCCAATTACGAGAAAAAGTAGAGCTCCTTAGGGGATTACAACAAGGGCTACTGGCAATGGAGCAGGAAATGCGCTATGCCGGTAGTCGTATGGAGCAGGTGTTTCATCAGGGAGGAGAAAGCGCGGATATGGCTGCGCCCCTGTTTTTCCAGGCAGAAGCGCTATTAAAAAACCGTACCTGTGCTACGGCTGGGGAAGCCTGGGATTTAGCTTTACAAGATAAGGGGTATGATCGGTCTGAAGATACTGTTTTTTTGGGGCTACTGGCCACGGGGCTAGGAAACAATAGTTTGGATGGCACGTTGCGGTCTTTTTCCCTCTGCCGGGAGCGGTTGAATCGGGCCGAACAGGCGGCGGAAGAAAGAAGATTGCGCTGGAGCCGGGTCTGGGCTTCTTTAAGCTGGAGCTTTGGTGTATTGTTGATTTTGGTGATGCTATAAAGTCGGAAATGAGGTGAATGTAGTGGAAGACGTTTCTGTGATCTTTTTTTTGATGGCGCTGGCAATTGCTGTTACCATTCTACATACCTTCCTTAAGCAGGCGGGACGGGATGAATATGCCTATCTGACGCTGGTGGCGGGTTTGGCGGTAGCCTTGGTAAAGGTCATGCCTTTGCTCCAAGAGCTATTCGCCGGGGTGCAGGCGGTGTTTCAGCTGTATGATTAGGAGATCCCATGGAAATCACCTTTTTGCTGAAAATTACGGCTTTGGCGTTGGTAGGCGTGATTTGTGCTGTGTTTTTAAAGGACAGCCGCTTACCAGTATTGGCAGTATTGACGATCTTGGCTGCCGGGGTGATCATCTTTTTGCAGCTGTTACCCCAAATACAGCTGCTATGGTCGGAATTTTCTCTGCTAGGCGAGGCTGTGGGCGTGAATTCGGAATATGTAACATTAATTCTGAAGGTCATCGCCCTGGCCTATTTGTCGGAGTTCGGCGCTCAGGTCTGTCGGGATGCAGGGCAGGGGACCGCAGCCTTAAAAATCGAGCTGGCAGCCAGAATTGCCATTATGATTCTGGCCTTCCCGGTGCTTACGGCTATTATTCGTACCTTATTGGCTTTGTTGTCACCTTGATCCTAGGGATACTGCTGGTTTTTCTTTATCCTACACCGGCTTTGGCAGCAGAAACGGAAAACTGGGAAGACACTCTGGATATCTCTGCTTATGAAGACATGTTGGTGGATTTAGATCAGATGTTGGAAACTGAGGATGTTCGTTTAACTGAGCTCTGGCAAGAGTTTCGCCAAGGGGAAACCTCAGATTTTTGGCAGCAGCTGCCAGGTCTTTTGGGGGACATGTTCTTTTCCCATTTGAAAGATTGCGGCAAAATGCTTTCTGCGGTATTGGCCCTTTCGTTATTTGCCGTACTGCTGACCATGTTGAAAGATAACAGCAGCGGTCAAGCGGCAGAGGTCAGTCGCTGGGTGATTTATTTACTGCTTCTGGCTATCGCTATTTTAGGGTTTGATGACGCGGTTTCTGCGGCTAGGCAAGGGGTGGAACAGCTTTCCGCCTTGCTTATGGGCTCTTTGCCAATTATCTTACCTCTTCTGGCTGCCATGGGTGGTTCGGTTACAGTGACTACCATTAGTCCCTTGCTCCTAGGTGGAGTGGAAATCATGATGCTGATCATGAGTAATATCATTTTTCCTTTACTGTATTTTGCCGGCATCCTTCGGGTAGTTGGCTGTATGACTAGCCGTTTTCCCATTAGCGGCCTGGCAGATCTTTTTCATGATTTTTCTTTGGGGCTAATGAGTATTGTTTCTACTGTGTTCATTGCGATTTTGGGTTTTGTGGGGGTGGCCGGGGCTTCCATAGATGGGCTGACCATGAAAGCAGCGAAAACGGCGGCCGGCGCTTTCATTCCCGTGGTGGGACGTACCCTTTCCGATGTGATGGATAGCTTGCTGGGAACTGCTCTTTTGCTCAAAAACGCCATTGGCCTCGCGGGGGTAGTAGCAATCCTGCTGATTTGCGCCACTCCAGCCATACGTTTGCTTTTGCAGTCTTTGATTTTTCGTATTACCGGGGCCTTGATTCAACCCTTGGGAGAAAAAGAACTCAGCCAGGCTTTGACGGGGATGGGAAAATCTTTGACCAAGCTGTTTGCAGCTTTGGCCATTTGCGGACTTTTTGCTTTTTTTACCATGGCTTTAGTGGTGGGATTAGGTATGGTGACCATGATGATGCGTTAGGAGAAAACGATGGCTTTTATCCGTGAAATGGTTCGGGAATTAACGGCTTTGCTTTTACTGGCGGCCGGGGCGGAATTACTGATTCCGCGGGGGAAATTATCCAACATGGTTAGATTGGTGATGGGTTTAGCCATGGTAGCTGTAATTATGCAGGCAATTCCTAGCATACAAACTATTTTAACAGAAGAAACGGACACGCTTTCCTTTTCTGATAACGTAGAAGAAATAGAGGAAACCAGCGCGCAATTGACTGCTGCCCTGGCTGCGGAAGCAGAAGAAACTTCTGGGGAGGACATTGTTGCCGTTGCAGAATCTGCTGCCTTATCTGCGGCTGGAGTTACGGCGGCAACTGCAAAAGTAACCTTTACGGAAAATGGTGCGATTGATCAAGTTACCCTTTGTTTACAAGGGAATAGCACGGGGATACAAGCTGCTGGTAAAGCAGTCCAAACGGAGCTTGGCATAACGGAAGAGCAGATCATCATAGAAGTAGAGGAGGATAGCCATGGAGGAAGAACGGGAGAAGAAAACGGGTCTTGAACGCTGGTTAGGCAAATGGCAAACCTTGCCAGCAAAGGAAAAGAAGCATTTGCTTCGCTTAACCGCATGTTTATTGTTGGGATTGGCCTTGATGTTATGGGCAGGGGGAAAGAAAGAAGAAACGGTTACGGCCACCCCCCAAGCCATAGAAACGGAAACCACTGCGCAAAGCCTTACGGGAGATGACTTGACGCAGCAACTGGAATCCCTTTTGTGTCAAGTAAAGGGAGCCGGAAAGGTGTCTGTTTTGCTCAGGTATGATGGAAGTGATGCCGCGGTTTACGCTTATGATACGGATGTTTCTGAAAACATAGAAGGCGGCACCGTACAGGGAAGGGATAGCTCCCAATCTCTTTCTGTAGTGGATGACGGAGCCGTGTTGATTCGTACAGCTGCACCGGCCGTTATCGGTGTATTGGTGGTAGCAGAGGGAGCGGGAGACCCTTTAGTACAGGAGCGCTTATATCAGGCGGTAAAGGCCGCCTTAGGGTTGAATGCCGATCAAATTGCCGTGATTCAGGGAGAAGGAGGAGAATATGATGCATTTTCTAAAGAGTCGTGACGGCCTACGTCGTCGTTTATTGCCCGGTAAATTGGTAGCAGCCATTTGTTTTTTGTTGTTGAGCGTGGCGGCAGTCTGGCAATGGTTAGATGAACCTCAAACCCTTACCGCCATTCAATTAACAGAGGAAGAAGCTGCTGCTTTGCCACAGCCGGAAGAAACAGAGGAAATAGAAACATCCACAGAAGTGGCAGAGGAAGAGGGTGAAGCTGTGGCTACCGCCTCTTATTTTGCGGCTTATCGTATGGATAGGGAGGAAGCCCGCGGGGAAGAATTAGCCATGTTACGCAGCTTGATGGAAGATGAAACCGTTTCGGAAGAGGCGCGGGCTGAAGCGGAACAACGCTGCTTGACCTTAGCGGAAATCAGCGCCAATGAAATTCAAGCAGAAAGCTTATTAGAGGCCTACGGGTTTGGGGAAACCGTGGTGATTTTAGATACAGATCGAGCAACCGTCATGGTGGCCGTGGATATGGACCCTCAAAAAGCGGCACAAATCGCGGAAACGGTGGATGGTGTCAGTGGTTGTGGATTTGAAAATGTGGTGGTTGTAAATCGCTAAAGTATCTGTTATAATAACATTGTATCAAAATCTTTGGTCGAGGAGGTATTGCCATGACTGATATGAATGAAGAAAGAATCGTTGAAGATACTTTGGAAGGGAACAGCCAGGGCACAGTAAAAATCGCTTCAGATGTAGTGGCTACCATTGCTGGACTAGCAGCAGCAGATGTCAGTGGCGTTGCTGGCATGAGCGGCGGTTTTTCTGGTGGCATTGCCGAATTGTTGGGCCGTAAAAACCTGACCAAGGGCGTAAAAGTGGAAATTAATGAGCAGGACGCCTTGTTGGATATTATGATTATTGTGGAATACGGCTACAATATTGCCGACGTGGCAAGAAACGTTCAGCAGGTAGTGAAAAAAGCGGTAGAAGGTATGACTGGTTTGAACTGCGCTGCGATTAATATTCATGTTCAGGGTGTAAGTTTCCCCCAGAAAGATGAACAACCCGCAGAAGAATAATCCAGCTTACTTGGTGGCGCTGTTTCATTAGCAATGCTGTATAACGAAATGAAGATGTTTCCCGGCAGGGCTGCGGTCATTGACCGCAACCCTTGTCGTGCATGAAAGGAGTTTTTATGGGCGCGCTGAGACGACTCTTTACTGCTGTTCTAGGCCTGCTTTTTCTAGGAATTGCCGCTGCGGATATTGTGGCTTTGCTTAGCCGTGGCTTGGCAGACATCGCCATCGATTTTTTGGATCGCTGCTTTCTTTATGATCTTCGGCAGATTTTTTTGGAGGGCCAGGATCTTTGGTTAGCCTTGGTGGTGGGAGGCATTGCGCTTGTCCTAGGCATACTGATCCTTTGTGCGGCGTTCTTTGTCAGCCACCCGCCTAAACAGGTTGTAGTGAAATCTTTAGACGGCAGCACGGTTTCTGTTAGCTTTAATGCCATTGAAAACGTGGTAAACCGGGCGGTGGCTTCCGTAAAGGGTGTTTCCGATGTCCATAATCGTTTAAGCCTGCATAAGGATGGACTGCACATTCGGACAAGCCTTTCTCTGGCTTCCGACACCACCGTGGCAGAGGCTGGTACGGCTGTACGCCAAGCCATTAGCCGGCATTTAGGGGCTATTATGGACATCCAACCTGCGGATATTGTTGTTTCCGTAGCGCGGGTGATTGATAACGGCAATCTTCCTGCTGAAAAACCTCAGCCGGAACCCCCTGCACAAGTCCAGTCAGAGGAGGGCGGGCAGAATGAATAATGAAAAATTTGATCTTGAGCAAATATGGCGTGATCATAAATGGTTGATTATTCTTACCGTAGCGGCGTTTCTCTTTGCCGTGTGCGTTATTTCCTATGGCTTCTTTAAAACAGTTTTCCTTTTTGTCTGTGTTGCGGCTGGCGTGGTAATTGGCTGCCGGCTGGACAAAAAAGCAAAAGACGGTTCTTCGGAGGATGATTTCTATCATGGCAGATAAAACCGGTAAAGTACGTACAATCCGGATGTATGAGGCCCCGGATCCTCAAACGGAAGCAAAACAAATGGCTGCTTATGAAAAAGCCAAGGCCAAGGCTGCCGCAAAAGAGGAAAAGGAGGTTGCCGCTGCCAGAGAAGCTAGCCTAACTTTGACAAAAGCGGATTTTCTTAAGTTGAATCAAGAGGATTACGCTGCTTTAGCAGACAAACCTCGCCGCCGGGCCAGAGAAGCCGCCTTGCTGTTGTTGTTTCAAGTAGAACAAGGGGATTGCCCTTGGGCGGTAGCGGAAAAGGTATTGGATGATATCTTAGTGCAGGGAGAAAGTGCCGCTTTTGCCCTGGAAATGGCTCATGCAGCTTGGGAGGATAAGGACCGTAGCGATCGTCTATTGGAAACCTATTCTAGGGAATGGTCTGTAGACCGTTTTGCGCCAGTAGATCGGGTTATTTTGCATTTAGCTTTATCCGAGCTTTGGCGCGGCAAAGGGGAAAACGCCGCCATTATTATGAACGAAGCCATTGAACTGGGCAAAAAATTCGGCGATCAGGAAAGCGGCTCGTTTATTAACGGAATGTTGGATAATATTTATAACCAACAGATCAAGAAAGGCAGTATGGAATGATACTGGGTATCGATACGAGCTGTTATACGACTTCCGCTGCTTTGGTGGATAGAAACGGGCAGCTTTTGGCTGAAGCTAGGCTGATGTTACCGGTAAAGACAGGGGAAAGAGGTCTGCGCCAAAGCGACGGGCTGTTTCTCCATGTTAAACAACTGCCGCAAGTAATCGAACAGGTGTTTTCGCAAATCGGTGCGGAAAGAGAAGGCCTGCTGGCCGTGGCTGCATCCACATGTCCACGTCCAGTGGCTGGCTCTTATTTACCGGTGTTTTTGGGGGGGACCACAGTTGCCCGCAGTATTGCGGCCTCTGCTGGTTGTCCCTTTTATCCTTTTTCCCACCAAGAAGGGCATATCCAAGCGGCTTTGTCCTCAGCCAACCGACAATGGCATGAGCCTTTTTTGGCTTTGCATCTTTCGGGCGGTACAGGAGAGATTTTGCTGGTCACTCCCAAAAAGGTCGGCTTTCAGGTAAAACTAGTGGGCGATACGGATTTGCCTCCCGGGCAATTTATCGATCGGGTAGGCGTGGCCTTAGGATTACCTTTTCCGGCCGGCCCAGCTTTGGAAAAATTAGCTGGCGCAACAAAAGGGGAATTTCGTCTCAGCGGCGCGGTAAAGGGTACGCATATTTCTTTTTCCGGCCCGGAATCTGCTGCACAGCGAGGAATTGCCCAAGGCGTACCGGCACAGGAAATTGCTGCTGCGGTGCTGGATAATATTAGTAAAAGCTTGGAAAAAGCCGTGCGTACTGCCATGCAAGAGACCGGTTGTGCGCATTGTATTGCCGCTGGCGGCGTGGCGGCAAATCTGCGAATTCGCCATCGGTTACAAACTCTTGGCGTGGATTTCGCTTTACCTAGCTATGCTGGAGATAATGCTTACGGCATTGCTTTGCTGGGAGCGGCGTCCTATCGGCAGGAACATCAATAAATGTTGCCGGCAGCCTTTGCCCACGACAGTTCTGCTCCCGAATGGGCAGATGGGTAGAGAAGGCTGGGCAAAGAAACGGAAAAGACTATGGCTGAAATCGTTTCTCCCCGCGCCTTTAGTGTGGAGGAAGTGAATCATTATTTACGCGAGACCTTGGCTGAAGATGATTTTTTAGCCAATATCCTTGTGTATGGCCAGGTAACCGGCTGTAAGCTCCATTCCTCTGGCCATTTATATTTTACGCTACGAGAAGGAAATGCTGGATTAAAAGTGGTAGTGTTTCGCCGCTATGTTTCCTTGTTGAAGAATCTTCCTGCCGAGGGCGAGGCTGTATTGGTCCTTGGGGGAATTTCCCTTTATGAGCGGGACGGCTCTTGTCAATTGTATGGACGCGATGTCTTCCCCCAGGGGAAAGGGGTGGCGCAACAGGCTCTGGAACAGCTACGCCACCGCTTAGGAGAGGAGGGGCTTTTTGCACCGGAGCGGAAGAAACCTTTGCCTCGCTATGCTAGCTCTGTTGGGGTAGTTACCGGGGCAGCCAGTGCAGCTTGGGCAGATATTCAGCGTATTGTTTCTTCCCGGGCGCCGGGAGCAGTGCTGAAATTATACCCCGCTATTGTTCAAGGGGCACAGGCGCCGGCTTCCCTTTGCGCTGCTTTACGAAAAGCCGACGCAGGCGGTCACGATGTGCTGATTTGCGGGCGCGGAGGTGGGGCGGAAGAGGATTTATCTGCTTTCGATACGGAAGCGGTGGTTAGGGCCATTAGTGCTTTACAAACCCCGGTTATCTCGGCTGTGGGTCATGAAAGCGATGTTTCCTTGGCAGATTTGGCTGCGGATGTGCGTGCGGCAACGCCTACTCATGCCGCAACTTTGGCGGTACCCGATCAGCAAAAGGTAAAAGAAGAAATTGCTGCCTTAGCTCAGCGGTTAAAAGATGCGTTGGCGTTAAAAATAGGACGGGAAACGGCGCGGTTTAACCGAGTTGCCCTTTCTCCGGCCCTTTCTGCGCCGCAGCAATTGTTGTCTGGATTTACGCAGAAACTCTCGCTCCTGGAAATGCAGTTGAACCGAGGGGCACAAAAACAAATGGAGCAAAAAACCGCACAGTGGGAAATGCTCCGCAATCATCTTGCTTTATTAAATCCTTTGTCTACGTTAACACGAGGGTATAGCTTGGTAACCCTAGGCGGAACATTGGTAAAAGACGCTGCTCAGGTCCAGGCGGGGGATGAGATTCAGGTCACTTTAGCCAAAGGAGCTTTGCTTGCTTCAGTGCTTGAGGTGAAGGAGGAGAATCGTGGCGAAAGAGAAGAAGAGTTTTGAATCCATGTTGGTGGAATTAGAACAAGTGGTGGCGACAATGGAACAAGGGGATTTACCCTTGGACGAAATGGTGAAACAGTATTCTGCTGGGGTGAAGTTGGCTGCGGCCTGTCAGAAAAAATTGCAGGCTGCGGCGGATGTTCTGACAGAACAGGAAAGGCAGGAATAAGCATGAAAGAACTGGATACGTTTCTTCAGCGGGTTGCAAAAGATACGGAAGTGGCTTTGGAAAAATATTTGCCGCGGGATGACGCACCGGAACGTAATCTATATGAAGCCATGCGTTACAGTGCTTTCTCTGGCGGAAAACGGGTGCGTCCCGCCTTATTTGCCGCAACGTTAGAGGCCTTTGGTAAGGATAGAAAGTCCTATTTGCCGTTTATGGTGGCCATTGAAATGTTGCATACCTATTCCCTGATTCATGATGATTTGCCCTGTATGGACAATGATGATTTACGCCGGGGTATCCCGTCTTGCCATCGGGTATATGGGGAAGGCATGGCGCTTTTGGCTGGGGATGCTTTATTGACCCATGCTTTTTATACCATGCTTTGCACAAATGCGCCAGCGGAGAAAGTATTGGAGGCAGTAAAGCTTGTAGCGGATTTGGCTGGCTGCGGCGGTATGGTGAAAGGGCAAGCGGCAGAATTTTCTTCCTTGGGTTTACCCCACAATGAGGAGCTACTGGATTACATTTATCAGGAGAAAACCGGTGCCCTGTTTTGCTGCGCTGTTGTGTCTGCGGCTATTTTGTGTGGCGCTACGCCTACCCAAAAAGAACAGTTAACGGAATATGCTTATTTTTGTGGCAAGGCCTTCCAAATCGCTGATGATATTTTGGATATTACTGGCACGGAAGAGGAAATCGGCAAACCGGTTGGTAGCGACCAACGGAATGAAAAGCCCACGATGCCAGTGATCTTGGGTTGCGAAGCTGCGGAAAAAGCTGCGCTTTTAGCCGCAGAAAAAGCGGTGCGCTGCTTGGACAGTTTTGATGAAAAGGCTGATTTGCTAAGGGCTTTCCCAGAATTGTTTGTCCGAAGAAAAAAATGACGAATTACGCCGGGGAAATCAAGGCGTCAGAATAAGAAAGATATCTTGTACTTAAAGATATCCTTGTGGTATACTGTAGGCATGAAAAACGCTGATCTACCGTAGAAAGGCGTCTTACAATTCCCTGTTTAACAGGAAATCGGAAGTTTGAGGTGTTTGCTATGTTTGCCGTTGGAAGAAAAGCGGGCGTATTTTGCCTTTCCCTGCTGCTAGTCCTGGCGATGTTTTGTTTTTCTGCTTGTGTGAATGAAGCAGAAGAGCAGCAAGAAAACAATAGTGTCATTGAACCTGGGGTTAACGAAGAAGAGGATCAACCCAATCAGACTACCGAGGAAGAAGTGGAAGAGCCTTTTCCTGATTTGGGTGAAGACACAACTTTGTCCCAGTTAACAGAGGCCCTTTCTCAAATTGATTCATATTATTTTGAGCAAACCATGCCTTATGTGGATGGGTCTGTGTTTATGGAGATCTGGTATAAAGATCCTGTGATGAAAATACAGACCAGTATGGAAGGGACGTTGCAGCAGGTCTCTTATTATGACTATGATGCCATGACTGTACTGAACGCTTATCCCGGTTCTTCTTCTGTGGCGATGTTGACCAGCTTTGACCCTGCCAGTGAAGATACGCCGGATAACCCCGTGTTAAGGGATTATTCCGAGTATACGGAGGATGGGTTTGAGGAGATTAACCGCCAAACCTGCATGAAGTTGGTGGGTGAAGATGGGACTATCCTGTGGGTCAGCACAAAATACGGCTTTCCCTTGCAGGTTTCTTTTACAGACAGCCTGGGTGCGGAATATACGGTGCAGTATAAGAACCTGACGGTGAATAACGTAACGGAGGAAGATGTCATGATCCCCGCTGATTTGGAGATCATGGATTTAACCCAACAATAACCCATGGCAAAAAATATTTTCAAAGCAGCAGGATGGCTGCTACTGATCAATAGTTGCGTCAAAGTTCTCGGTTTTGTCCGTGAAATGGTCATTGCCGACGGCTTTGGCGCGTCTGCATTTACAGATGCTTATCTGGCGGCTTACACAATCCCGTATTTTTTACAATCTGTGTTGGGCTATGCTTTTGTTTCTGCGGTGCTGCCGGTTTTGTCCCGTTATTGGCGTGAAGAGGGGAACAATCAGGAAGCGTGCCGCATTGGTAGTTCTTTGATTAACCTGGTAGCCGCAGGGATGCTGGTCATTACCAT
>CAKRYM010000030.1 GCA_934427095.1 uncultured Bacillota bacterium
CTGCTGAACAGTACCGTCGTGTCATTCGGCAGCACGGCGCAGAGAAAATTTTCTTTGGCAGCGATTGTCCCTGGCAAAGCCCAGCTGAAGCCTTAAGCTATTTGCGGAGCTTGGATTTGACGGAAGAGGAATTTTCCTTGATTACCACAAAGAATGCAGAGAAATTGTTTGATTTAGCGGGGAAAAATACACAGAAATGAGAAATTATTCCTATTTAGTTTGACTTTCTACAAAAATTGCAGTATGATAAAATATCATCCTTATCGGATAGAAAAAGAGAAATTGAAGCAGATTGTGAGGCTGTAGAGATATGAGTAAGAACAAGAACATTATGGTGGTGGATGGGAATGAAGCTGCGGCTTATGTGGCTTATGCCTTCACGGAAGTAGCGGCGATTTACCCGATTACACCCAGTTCCCCTATGGCGGAAAAGACGGATGAATGGTCTGCCAATGGCCGGAAAAATCTCTTTGACCAGCAAGTGACTTTGGTAGAAATGCAATCCGAAGCAGGCGCTATCGGCGCGGTACATGGGGCCTTGGAAGCCGGCGCTTTGGCCACTTCCTTTACCTCCTCCCAGGGGTTAATGCTGATGATCCCGGTATTGCATCGGATTTCCGGTACGAGGCAGCCTGCTGTTCTGCATGTGGCTTCCCGTACTGTGGGTACCCATGCCATGTCTATTTTCGGCGACCATAGCGATGTGATGAATTGCCGGCAATGCGGTTGGGCCCAGTTAAGCTCTGGTAGCGTACAGGAAGTCATGGACTTGGCAGGTATTGCTCATTTGGCAGCCATCAAAGGGCGTATCCCTTTTATGCATTTCTTTGATGGGTTCCGTACCAGCCATGAGATTCAGAAAATTGAAGCCATTGATTATGAGGATTTTCGCAGTCTTTTGGATATGGAGGCTGTGGAGCAATTCCGCGCTGGCGCCTTGAATCCCGAACATCCTACTTTGCGGAATACGGTGCAGAATCCTGATGTCTATTTCCAATTCCGAGAAGCCAATAATCAGGACTATGACGCTTTACCGGAACTGGTTGAAGCATATATGGGAAAAATCTCTGCCTTAACTGGCCGGGAATACCACCTGTTCAATTATTATGGCGCAGCCGATGCAGAACGGGTCATCATTGCCATGGGCTCTGTCAGCGGCGCAATCAGGGAAGTGGTGGCGGATTTGAACGCTAAAGGGGAAAAGGTTGGCTTTGTACAGGTTCATCTTTACCGGCCTTTCAGCGTGAAGCATTTGCTGGCTGCTCTTCCCGCTACGGTTAAACGTATTGCCGTGCTGGATCGCTGCAAGGAAATGGGCGCTATGGGTGAACCTTTGTATCAGGACATTTGTACGGCTTTCATTAATGCAGAGAATAAGCCTTTGCTGATTGGCGGCCGCTATGGCTTGAGCTCCAAAGATACGGATCCTGCTCAGATTAAGGCAGTCTTTGACGAGCTGCAAAAAGAGCAGCCCAAGAATCATTTCACCATTGGTATTACTGATGATGTGACCCATTATTCCCTTGACATTCCCCATTATGTGGTGAATGACCCCAATACGGTTAGCTGCAAGTTTTGGGGTTTGGGTTCTGACGGTACTGTTGGGGCCAATAAGAATTCCATTAAAATCATTGGGGACCATACGGATCAATATGCCCAGGCTTATTTTGAATATGATACGAAAAAGAGCTTCGGTATTACCAAGTCCCATTTGCGTTTTGGTCATGCGCCTATCCTTTCCTCTTATCTGGTGAAGCAGGCGGACTTTGTGGCTTGCCATAATCAGCATTATCTTTATCAATATGATATGGTAGATGAGCTGAAGGATGGCGGCGTCTTCCTGCTGAATTGCGCTTGGCCCAAGGAAGCTTTAGGGGATATGCTGCCCGCTAAGGTAAAACGTTATATGGCGGAGCATCATATTCGTTTGTACATCATCGATGCAGACCGCTTGGCCATGGAATTGGGCTTAGGGCGGCATGCCAGCATGGTCTTGCAGGCGGCATTCTTTGCCTTGGCGAAGATTATCCCCATTGAAGAAGCGGCTACCTATATGAAAAACGCGGTGGAAAAAACCTTCCGCAAAAAAGGCCCTGAAGTAGTGGAAAGAAACATGGCTGCCGTTGATGCGGGCATTCATGGAGCGATTCCAGTGGAGATTCCGGCCAGCTGGGCTTTGGCTGAAGAAGAGGAAAAAACTCCGGATACGACGTTGCCGCCCTTTATCCGCAATATTTTGCAGCCGTTAAATGCCCAGAAAGGGGATTTGTTGCCGGTTTCCAGCTTTATGGATTATCGGGACGGTACCATGCCTTTGGGCACCACGGCCTATGAAAAGCGAGGCATTGCTACGGAAGTGCCGGTGTGGGACCCCGAACAATGCTTACAATGCAACCGTTGCGCTTATGTTTGCCCTCATGGTGTATTAAGAGCTTATCTCTTGGATGAGAAAGAAGCTGCCGCTGCTCCTGCTAGTTTCCCCATGGCGCCAGCCAAAGGCGCTGCTGCCAAAGGCTTACAATATAGTTTGATGGTCAGCACCTTGGACTGCACCAGCTGCGGTTCTTGCGCTTCTGTTTGCCCAGCGCCGAAAAAGGCCTTGCATATGACGGCGGTTACGGAAGCCGATATGTCTCAAGAAAATTGGCAATACGGGCTGCGTATTCAAGAAAAGGATGTTTTTGATCCCGATACCGTGAAGGGAAGTCAGTTCCGCCAGCCTCTGTGCGAATTCTCCGGCGCCTGCGCTGGTTGTGGGGAAACTCCCTATGCCAAGCTGTTGACGCAAATGTTCGGGGATAAGATTTATTGGGCGAATGCTACCGGCTGTTCCCAGGCTTGGGGTTCTCCCATGCCCTCTTTCCCGTATACCACGAACCGCCAGGGTAAAGGGCCTGCTTGGTCCAACTCCTTGTTTGAAAATAATGCGGAATTCAGCCTAGGCATGGCATTAGCCGTAAAACAGCAGCGGAATAAGGTAAAAGAACAGGTGAAAGCCCTTTCTCAGGTAGCGGAAGGCCCCTTGCAGGAAGCCATTTCCCGTTGGTTTGCCACTTATGATGATATTAAAACTTCTCAAGCTGCTTCCGATCAGTTGGTGGCTTGCTTAGAAGCTGCAGAACTGAAGGGTGATGCAGCACAGTTGAAAGATAGCATTTTGCAGCATCGGGATCAGCTGAGCAAAAAGACCATTTGGATGTTTGGCGGCGATGGCTGGGCTTATGACATCGGTTATGGCGGCTTGGACCATGTGATTAGCACGGGCGAGGATGTGAATGTCTTTGTCATTGATACGGAGGTTTATTCCAATACCGGCGGCCAAAGCTCCAAAGCCACGCCTTTAGGCGCTACAGCACAATTCCAGGCCGCGGGCAAGAAAAGCCCCAAAAAAGATTTGGGTAAGCTGATGATGGGCTATGGCAATTGCTATGTGGCTAGCGTGGCCATGGGCGCAGATATGAATCAGTTGGTGAAAGCTTTGGCTGAGGCGGAAGCTTATCCTGGTCCTTCCATTATCGTGGCTTATACGCCCTGCATTTCCCATGGCATCAAATGTGGTATGGCCAATGTGCAGGAGGAAATGAAGCATGCGGTAGAAAGCGGGTACTGGACGTTGTATCGGTACAATCCCGCTAAGGCCGATCATAAATTCACCTTGGATAGCAAAGAACCCAGCTTGGATTTCCAAGATTTCCTCCGGGGCGAAGTACGCTACTCCGCTTTGGATATTACCTTCCCGGAAAACGCGAAGAAACTGTTTGCCGAGGCGGAAAAACAAGCCAAGGAACGCTATGCCGCTTATCGTAAGCTGGCGGATGAGGCTTAATTCAGCATAGAAACAGAAAAATTCGGAAAGAATACCCTCTGTGATGGAAAACGGAGGGTATTCTTATGAATCAATGGTTGTTTTTGGCTGCCGCTGCGGCGGCAGGTGTGCTTATGGCTATTCAGGGATCTTTGAATGGCGCTTTGAGTAAAATCATCGGTACCTTAGAAGGAAATTTCATCGCCCATGCTGTGGGGCTACTGCTAGTGGTCATCCTGTTGTTTTTGTGCGGGCTGGGACGAGGAGACCTTTCGAAAATGGGGGAAGCACCCTGGTATTTGTATTTGGGCGGGATCATGAATGTGGCCATTCTTTATGGCGTGATGTTTGCCGTAGCCAAAGTTGGTTCAGGGAACGCTACCACGGCGATTATTGTGGGGCAGCTGCTGATGGCCTTAATTATCGATTGGTTGGGCTTATTTGGCTTAGAGCAACATTCCATGACTTGGCTAAGAGCTTTGGGCCTTGTGTTGATGGGTTTGGGCGCTAAATTCATGTTGGTATAAAAATCTTGCTTTTCCTGAAAAAAAGAGGTTGACTTTTTTTGTAGGATTTGGTATATTAGACAAGCAGCCAGAAATCCTGACTGTTCGAGATGGCGGTGTAGCTCAGGGGCTAGAGCACTCGGTTCATACCCGGGGTGTCGTTGGTTCAAATCCAACCACCGCTACCACCGTTATTCTTAAACATGGCGCGTTGGAGAAATGGTTAACTCACCAGCCTTTCACGCTGGCATTCATGGGTTCGAACCCCATACGCGTCACCAAACAGAAAACCTATCCTTTTGGATGGGTTTTCTTGTTTTAGGAAAATTGATGCAAAAGAAAGAAGAACCCTGATCCTACGGATCAGGGTTCTTCTATTGTCGTTAGCCATGCAACAATATCTGCATATGTTGTATTGTTCATATGATAATATTGCCATTGGCTGTCGTTCAATACCATGGCTAGTTTGGGCTCGCTTTCATAAAATCGAAGCTCTAAATCCTCAGAAAAGCAAATGGTGATGTCTGCTGCCAACTCTAAAGGAGAAGAAACGAATTTTTTTCGCCAGTTGGCATCCGCAAGGAATTGTCCTAAGCTTATGCCGGTGAGAGAATTTGCACCGTTGTCCAGACCATGGCGGATTTCCACTGTATTGGCTTGATAAGCCAGTGTCGCCAGGTTTTTGTAGTTTAACAAGGAAGGATCCTGTTTCGCCCGGGAACTGAGCAGACTCCCGCCTCCTACCAATAGGCAAAGGAGGAAAATGGCCAGGATGAGCTTTCCCTTACGGCTCATTTGCTTTCTTTTAACACTTCACAGAGGAAACGCCAAACTCTTTCTGTAGAAGATACGCTCAGCCGTTCTCTGGGGGAGTGAATGTCTAAAATATTCGGCCCCAGGGAAACGCAATCCAAATCCTTGATTTTGTCTGTAAACAAGCTGCATTCTAAGCCACCGTGTACAGCAGTTAATTTCGGTTTTTCTCCGTATTGTGCTGCATATACTTTCTCCAGCTTGTCCCGGAATGGCGAAACACTGCGGAATTCCCAGGGCGGGCAATCGCTGAGCGTTTTCGCTGTGCCGCCGCAAAGGGTAGTTAGGGTATGAATCCTTTCTTCCATCATTTCTTTTTGGCTGGACAAAGAGCTTCTGGCCATACAGCGCAAAACCATCACGCCGTCTTCTCTAAGATCAACGATGCCGGGATTACAGGAGGTTTGGACCAACCCCGGAATGTCCATGCTCATGGCTTCCACCCCATAAGGCGCCAGCAATAACAAGTTGATGCAAGCTTCAGTGTCTGAGAAGGGGAGGACGTCGGTTTTTGCCTCGGGCAGAATTTCCACATTAATGCGAAGTTCTGGTTCTGTGACTTGATATTCCCGCTGGAAGATGTTCTCCCAGGCATTGACCAGGGAAATGATTTGGTTGTCTTTGCCTTCGGGGAGCAAAAGAACGGCGGACGCAAGAAAAGCGATCACATTGTCCCGAGTGCCGCCGCTTAATTCTTGTAGCTGGAAGGGGATTTGTGTGTAAATGCCATGCAATAGTCGTCCCATCAGCTGGTTGGCATTGGCCAGGCCCTTTTCAATTTCCACGCCGGAATGGCCGCCTTTTAAGCCTTCTATGCTCAGGCGATAGCGCTTGCCAAAGGCCTCCTGCCAGTGTACTGGTAAAGAAGATTCTACGGTGACGCTGCCGGCGCAGCCTGCTACCAGCACGCCTTCTTCTTCACAGTCCAAGTTCAACAGTTGCCGTCCCTGGAAGGAAGAGAGATCCACATTTTGCGCCCCATCCATGCCCGTTTCTTCATCTGTGGTAAGAAGAATTTCTAAGGCAGGGTGGGGCATATCTTCTTCTAAAAGAGCTAGAGCCATGGCAACTGCCACACCGTCGTCCCCACCTAAGGTGGTACCTTGGGCGGAGATCCAATCTCCATCTAGGGTTAAGGTCAACCCTTCTTTACTCATATCCTTTTGACAATCCGGGTCTTTTTCGCAGACCATATCCAAATGGCCCTGAATAATGATGGGCTGGGCTTGCTCATAGCCTTTGCTGGCTGGTTTTAAAATGATGACGTTACCATAAGCATCTTGTTTCGCTTGAAAACCACGGGCTTTGGCAAAGGCCTCGCAATAATCGCTGATGGCCTGGGTGTTGCCAGATCCGTGAGGAATAGCGCAGATTTCTTCAAAGATGCGAAAGACATTTTTCGGTTCACATGCAGATAAGATTCCCATGGGATATCCCTCCTGTTCTTTTCGAGTTCTTTTTCTTTAGGGGAGAATCAGTATTTCCATACCCAACGGACAATTTTCCCAAAGCAAATCCATGACTTGATCTGTCACGGCGATACAGCCTGCTGTCCAATCCCAGGCCCCGCCGCCATGTAGCATGATTTCTCCGCCCAGGGCAGTGTCCCAAGGCGGGCGTTTTTTCTCTTTACAGGCTTTGCAAATAGCCTCAGCCTCTGTTTTGGTGAGGATACCCTGATCTAGCCCTTTTGATGCATCAATGGGGTTTGGGTAGGAGATGCCCAGAGAGAGATGAAATTTACTTTTCGGATTGCGGGTGCAGAGATAATACCACCCCTCGGGCGTGCGGCCGTCCCCAGCCTGATATTTGGGGCCTAGAGGCGTCTTGCCTAAGCCTATGGGCCAACTGCCGGTTTTTTTGCCTTTCTGCCACAATTCTAGCCTACGTAAGCTTTTTCTAACAATCAGACGATTCATTCTTCCTCCTGGGAAAAAAGAAGCCTCCTAAAGGGCGGAGGCTTCTGGAAAAGGCTTTGTTTAAGATCAGGCCTTGCCATCACAGCCTAAGACATTGATCAGCTTATGCTTCACCATTTCTTTGATGGCTTCGCGGCCTGGTTTCAGGTATTGGCGGGGATCAAAATGATCAGGGTGTTCTGCTAAATGCTGACGGACAGAGGCAGTCATGGCCATGCGCAGGTCAGTATCAATGTTGATTTTGCAAACAGCCATGCGGGCCGCTTCCCTGAGCATATCTTCCGGTACGCCGATGGCATCCGGCATTTGCCCGCCGTAACGGTTAATCATATCCACAAATTGTTGCGGCACAGAAGAAGAACCGTGTAACACAATGGGGAATTCCGGCAAACGCTTGCTGACTTCCTCCAGAATATCAAAACGAAGCTGCGGTTTGGTGCCGGGCTTAAATTTATAGGCGCCGTGGCTGGTGCCGATGGCAATAGCCAAGGAATCCACACCGGTACGATGGACGAATTCTTCCACTTCTTCTGGCCGGGTATAGGAGCTATCTTCAGTCTTTACTTTGACGTCATCTTCCACGCCGGCCAAACGGCCCAATTCCCCTTCGACGACGACACCGTGGGCATGGGCATATTCCACCACCTGCTTGGTCAGGGCGATATTTTCTTCAAAGGGTTTGCTGGAGCCGTCAATCATGACAGAGGAAAAACCGCCGTCGATGCAGCTTTTGCATAGTTCAAAGCTATCCCCATGATCCAGATGTACGCAAATGGGAAGAGAAGTTTCGATGACTGCTGCTTCGATGAGCTTCATCAGGTAAGTATGGTTGGCATATTTGCGGGCGCCTGCGCTAACCTGTAGGATCAAGGGTGCGTTTACTTCCTTGGCTGCTTCCGTAATCCCTTGGATGATTTCCATATTGTTTACATTGAATGCACCAATGGCATAGCCGCCATGGTAAGCCTTTTTAAACATTTCTGTTGAAGTAACGATAGGCATTGTTTTTCCCTCCGTGTAAGTTTATCCTGTTTCATGCTACAGTAGAAAAGAAGACCAGGAGAACGCACTTCCTCCCTGTTTCATGATAGCACGCTGGGCGAAAAAAGAGAAGAGACTTTTCCGGAAAAAGATCAGATTTTTATCGGGACTTTTTGGCGGGCAGTTACGGTATCCTGCGTAACCAGGCAATCCAATGCTAACAATTGTACCCCCGCTGCTTCAGCCTCCTTTAATGCCGTAGCGAATTCCGGCTGGGTTTCCCGGTTGGGGGTGAAATAGTCTACATCCGCCATTTGGATGATAAAGATTAAATAAGCGGCAAAGCCAGCGGCTTTGGCGCGGATCAGTTCGCGGATATGTTTGACGCCTCGTTCCGTTGGGGCATCGGGAAAAAGCGCGATGCCGTCCTTTTCTAAGGTAACGCCTTTGATCTCGGCATAACCAGGTTGTCCTTCTTGCTCTAAATAGAAGTCGAAACGGGAATCTCCATATTTTTGTTCCCCTAATAATTTGGTAAGCGCAGGGATCCCACCATTTTTTGCCCATTCAGCAAAAATTTTGTTTGGAGCTTGGCTGTCCATATTAATCAGCCGGCGGCCTTTCCAGACAGAAACCAGGTCGTAAGCAGTGCGCCGTTTTGTGTCCATGGCCTTTTCTAATAGTACTTTCGCTCCGGGTAGCAATAATTCTTTACAGCGGCCAGTGTTTTTTACATGACAAACAATTTCTTCCCCATGTAGATCCACATGGGCGATAAACCGATTCGGCCGGCTTAAAAAGCGGGCTTCCTGAATATGAAGATACTTCATTTATCATCCTTCTTGCATGGGTTCTGTTTATTTGTAGATAGGAAAACAGCCTGTTCCCTATGAACAGGCTGTAAAAAATCATTTGCGGATGGTTTCCAGATAAAGCCGGATCCGTTTGCAGGCCTCTTGAATATTCTGTACCGATGAGGCGTAAGACACGCGGACAAAGCCTTCACCGCAATCCCCAAAAGCCGTACCGGGAACCATGGCTACATGTTGTTTCTCCAGTAAGTCCGCACAAAATTCTTCACTGGTCATGCCGGTGCTACGAATGTCTGGGAAAATATAGAAGGCGCCTTCTGGTTCAAATACGGGCAAACCCATGTCCCTAAATAAACCGGTAATGAGCTTACGCCGGGTATCGTATTCTGCGATCATGGCTTCCGCGTCCTTTTGGCAGTGCTGCATGGCCTCAATGGCGCCGTACTGGCTGACCGTAGGGGAGCACATGATGGCATACTGGTGTATCTTTAATAGTTGTTTCATAATGGGCGCAGGCGCGACCATATAGCCCATGCGCCACCCGGTCATGGCAAAGGCCTTAGAAAAACCGCTGATAAGAATAGTCAAATCCCGCATACCAGGCAGAGAAGCAATGGAAACATGCTTTTTGCCGTTATAGGTGAGTTCCGCATAAATTTCATCAGTGATGACGAAAATGCCTTCTTTTTGCAGGAGAGGGGCGATTTCTTCCAAATCCTGCTGCTCCATAATGGCGCCGGTAGGATTATTCGGATAAACCAGGATAAGCGCTTTGGTTTTAGGGGTAATGCATTGGGCCAGCTCTTCTTTGGTAATCCGGAAGCGATTTTCCGCCTTTGTATTCAGCACTACCGGTACGCCCTGGCATAATTCGATTAACGGTTCATAGCTGACATAGTTGGGTTCGTGAACAATGACTTCGTCCCCAGGACTAATCAAAGTGCGCAAAGAAGCGTCAATGCCTTCGCTGGCGCCCACGGTGACGATAATTTCCTGTGCCGGATCATAATGAAGATCAAAACGGCGGGAAAGATACGCGCCGATTTCCTCTCGCAATTTGGCTAAGCCAGCATTGCTGGTATAGTGGGTTTTCCCATCTTCCAAGGCGTGAATAGCCGCTTCACGGATGGATTTGGGCGTAACGAAATCCGGTTCCCCTACGGTAAGGGAGATCACATTCTCCATGGTATCCATCATGTCGAAAAAGCGGCGGATACCGGAAGGTTTCATGTGTTCAACAATTGGATTGATCCATTTTTTTGGCGTCATCATTTCCCATTTGTGCCGGGAAGAAGAATTTCATGCAGAGGTACTTTCCCCTTTGGCAAAGCCAGCCGGCGCCCGGCTGATGCATGATGAATTGGACGAAAAACCGTTCCCGGCAAACTCTCCTTTATCTAAAATAACCATACCTTGTATATTTTATATATTATACATAAAAAAAAGGCGCTTGTAAAGCTGAATCTATTTATCGATTCCAAGGAAAGCAGTTTTCTTCACTGCCTTGGTACATAAATTTTCTTGCTTTCTGAACTAAAAGAAGCAGGATTTCGTCTTTAGGTTAAGTATATTTTGAATTATCAGGAAAAAGGAGTTTATACGTTATGCGGGTTTTATGGCTATCCATTGCAATTGTCGGTATCTTGGGCTTGGCGGAAAATTTTCGGATTTCAACGCCGGAACGTCGTAAACAAATGTTTGTGTTTTATACGAATCTTAGCAATTTACTGGTGACCGTATTTTATCTTCTGTTAGCCATTCTTCCGGCAAACGGAGGATTAAAACAATGGCTGTTAACGCCTCTTTGCCGGATAGGCGTAGCTTGGCTGATTAGCGTGACCATACTGATTTATCATTTTGTGTTAGCTGTGACGATTCGTAAATTACCTGGGGATGACCCTCAACATATGCGCTTTTTTACGCCTGCCAATATTTTGGTCCACTATATTGTTCCTTTGTCTACCCTTGCAGAGTGGTTCTTTTTTGCAGATAAAAGTGGCCTCACGATAGGAAGTTGCGCGAATCTGCTTCTACTCCCTCTGATCTATACGGGCTTTTTGTTGATCCGCCCTTATTTGGGAGGTGGCGTCATCCGGGATATGAATAGCTTTTATCCGTATCCTTTTTTGGATGTGGATCGGTTGGGTTATGTGAAGGTTGTGGGGAATATTCTATTTGCCACAGCGGCGTTATTCCTTTGGGTAGTGTTATTTTGGGTAATCAGCGCAGGGCTGTCTCAGGTCTTTGGTTGATTGGTATGTGGTTTGGTTCACGGTTAGTTCATATTTAATTGCTAAAATCAATCTATTCTGTATCTAATCGTTTGGTAAGAAAAAGACCTCTTTTTTAGGGGCAAATGAATG
>CAKRYM010000031.1 GCA_934427095.1 uncultured Bacillota bacterium
AAGTAGACACATGGTTTGCCGCCAAAATTTCTTCTGTCCTCGCATTATCATCCACACGCAAGGCCACGAAAGCCTCGCGGCCAGAAACAGCGATAAAGGCGTAAAGATACTCCAAGTTAATGTGATTTTCTGTCAACAGGTGCAGAACATAACTCAATCCGCCAGGCTGATCCTTAATGGCAGCGGCGGTCACAGGGGTGACAGAATAAATATGTCCGCTTTCCTTCAGCAGATTGGCAGCCTTTTGCCAATCGTCAACAATCATGCGCAGAATACCAAAATCTTGGGTATCTGCAATGGACATCGCCCGGATATCCACGCCGCCTTTTGCCAGGAGATCCGTCAAGTCAGCCAGAGCTCCTGTTTTGTTCTCCACAAAAACCGATAGCTGATTGATTGCCATAGTATCCGCTCCTTTCTTAGTCGTGCAATTTCCGTTTATCAATTACCCGCACCGCTTTTTCTTCGCTACGGACAATGGATTTTGGCGCTACCAAATGTACATTAGGCCCAATCCCCAGCATGCTGCGGAGGGCACTTTCCAAAGCACGCTCTCTTGCGGCGATACCACGTACCTTATCGTCAAACTGCTGCTGCGTCATTTCTACATTAATATCCAAGGTATCGGTATCCCGTTCACGATCCACCAAGATCTGATAATTGGGTTCATACCCTTCATTCAACAGAACGGTTTCAATCTGAGAGGGGAAGACATTGACACCACGGATAATCATCATATCATCGCTGCGGCCCATAGGTTTGCACATGCGCACATGGGTACGACCGCAAGAGCAGGGCGTATCATTCAAGACGCAAATATCCCGAGTCCGATAACGCAACAGCGGGAAAGCTTCTTTATCCAAAGAAGTAAAGACCAGCTCGCCCTTACTCCCCATGGGCAAAGGCTCGCCTGTTTCCGGGTTAATGATTTCCACCAGGAAATGGTCCTCGTTAATATGCATGCCCTGCTGCGCTTCGCATTCAAACGAAACACCAGGACCGGAAATTTCCGTCAACCCATAAATATCATAAGCCTTGATACCTAAAGATTTCTGGATGGACTGGCGCATTTCCTCCGTCCAAGGCTCTGCCCCAAAAATTCCGGCTTTCAAGAAATTCTCTTCCGGTTTAATGCCCTGTTCCCGTAAGGATTCGCCCAAGAAAGAAGCATAGGAAGGCGTGCAGCAAAGAATGGTGGCTTTCAAATCCATCATAAATTGCAGCTGACGTTCGGTATTCCCAGAAGACATGGGCAAGGTCAAGCAGCCCACCTTATGAGAACCGCCATCCAAACCAGCGCCACCAGTAAACAAACCATAACCATAGCACACCTGCACCACATCATCAGAGGTGCCCCCTGCAGCCACAATGGCTCTGGCGCAGCAATCATACCACAAATCGATATCATGCTGCGTATAAAAAGCCACTACCCGCCGGCCAGTGGTGCCAGAGGTAGACTGAATCCGAACGCAGTCCCGTTTCGGCACAGCCAGCAAACCTTCGGGATAAGCATCACGCAAATCCGCCTTGGACAAAAAGGGCAGTTTCCGAATATCCTCAAGCTCTTTAATATCCTCAGGCTTAACCCCTTTTTCGTCCATTTTCGCCCGATAATACGGCATGTGCTCGTAAACATGGCGAACCTGTTTCAGGAGCTTTTCCTTTTGCAGCTCCCACAGTTGTTCCCGAGGCATGGTTTCGATTTCCGGTTGGAAATAGCGTTTTTCCTCAACCATTATTCATTCCTCCCAAGCTTAAAGGCTTTTTCATTCATCTCCAGGAATTTCGGGGCAACAACGGCTTTTAAAGCCGCTAACCATTGTTCTTCAGAAAGGTCAAAATAACGGGACAAGCGACCCATTAACACCAGATTCACCGCTTTTACGGAGCCAGCCTGCTGAGCTAAGGAAAGCGCCTCTACCGGTTCTACGGTGACGCCTTTTGCAGCCATTTCCGCCAAGACATCATGAGGATATTCCGCTACGCCAGTAATCACTGGCATGGGGTCAATTTCCTGAGTATTTACAATTACTCTGCCGCCAGGAGCCAGACAGGATACCCAACGGGCAGCTTCAAGCTTTTCAAAGGACACGATAAAATCCGCTTCCCCTGGATCCACGATCGGGGAATACACCTTATCCCCAAAACGGACATAGGTCACCACGCTACCGCCGCGCTGGCTCATGCCATGGACTTCCGATACTTTTACATCATAGCCAACACTAACCAAAAGCTGGCCCAGAAGCTTACTCGCCAGCAGGGACCCCTGGCCCCCTACGCCGACAATCATCAGATTGGTGGTTTTCATTATGCTTCCCCTCCCAATGCTCCGAATGCGCACAGTTGGCGGCAAACGCCGCAGCCCACGCACTGGGTATTATCAATAAAGGCCTTACCATCCTTCATGCTGATGGCCGGGCAACCGATTTTCATGCAACGCTTGCAGGAACGGCATTTTTCGGGATCCACCGCCAAAGGCGCTTGGGGTTTAACATATTTCAGGAGCATGCAAGGCCGGCGGGAAATAATCACCGAAGGTTCCTCTTGTGCCAGCTCTTCTTTGAGCACCTTTTCACAAGTATCTAAATCATAGGGGTCTACCACCCGCACCCGGTTAATACCGATAGCATGGCAAAAGGCTTCCAAATCCACCTTAGCAGCTGGGTCCCCCTTAATGTTCAAACCATTGGCCGGGTTGTTCTGATGCCCCGTCATGCCGGTGATGGAATTATCCAAAATAATCACCGTAGAATTGGAGGCATTGTAAGACACATTCACCAAGCCGGTCATACCGGAATGAATAAAGGTGGAGTCCCCAATCACGCAAACGCTTTTCCCGTTTTCACTGCCGCCGGCTTTATTAAAGCCATGCAAGCCAGAAACAGAAGCGCCCATGCACAACACAGAATCAATAGCGTTCAGGGGCTGGGCAGAACCCAAAGTATAGCAGCCAATGTCCCCTAAAACAGTGACTTTGTTTTTGGCTAAAACATAGAACATCCCTCTATGCGGGCAGCCTGCGCACATGACCGGTGGGCGAACAGGCAGAGTCGTTTCCAAATGTACCTGTTCTTTTTCCGGTAAACCAAAGGCTTTGGCAATCCGGCTCTGGGACAATTCCCCTTCCATGGGGAAGAGATTCTTCCCTTCCACCGCAAGGCCAATGGCTTTGCAATGTTTCTCCAACACGGGGTCAAGCTCTTCCACGACCACCAGACGTTCTACGTTTTTGGCAAAATCTTTCAGCTTCTGTACCGGCAAAGGATGAACCAATCCCAATTTCAGCACGCTGACCGTGTCCCCGAACACTTCTTTCACATATTGATAGCAAGTGCCGGAGGTAATAATGCCTAACTTACTACCGGGAACCAATTCCGTCCGATTCAATTCTGTGGTTTCTGCAAATTTGCCTAATTCCGCCATACGGGCTTCCACCACAGGATGTTTACGGATAGCGTTTGCCGGCGCCATAATATATTTCTGAGGTTGTTTTTCATATTCCGGTACTGGAATATCCTCTCTTTCTCCCAATTCCACCGGGCACTGAGAATGGGCAATACGCGTGCACATTCTCAGTAAAATCGGCGTATCGTATTGTTCGGACAGGGAGAAAGCCAATTTTACAAATTCCTTTGCTTCCACGGAATCCGCTGGTTCCAACATGGGAATTTTGGCTGCTTCCGCATAATGTCTAGAATCCTGTTCATTCTGGGAAGAATGCATCCCCGGATCATCTGCCACACAAATGACCAAGCCGCCCTTAACGCCCGTATAAGACAGGGTAAAGAGGGGGTCAGCCGCCACGTTCAACCCTACATGCTTCATGCAGCAGCAGGCACGTGCTCCGCGCAGGGATGCACCAAAAGCCGTTTCCATGGCAACTTTTTCATTCGGCGCCCATTCGCAATACATCTCATCGTATTTGGCGGAGAACTCCGTAATCTCCGTAGAAGGGGTGCCTGGGTAACTGGAGACCACGCGGCAGCCGGCTTCATAAAGGCCTCTGGCCACCGCCTCATTGCCAATCATCAGTTTTTTCATCTTCATTTACCTTCCTTCATGAAATGCCCTGGTCAAACTAAATTGTTTCGCCAAGAACCAATCAATCATCCAACGAACGTTTAACAGAAACAAGAATCTTCTGGTTGTAGCAAGCAAACATTTCCCCAACGCCTTTTGGCAAAGTTTTTTGGGTAAAAGCGCTGACCAAAGGTACAACTACCAAACCCAATAGCATAGCCCATACGCCAGAATACAGGGAGTTGAAAAATACATATTGCTGCAAAAAGGGATTGCTAATCTCAATCGCCTGGATAGAGTACAGCAATTGTACAATTTCCATGCCAGCGCCAACAATAAAGCTTGCCGCCACCCCAGCCTGGGTCGTACCTTTCCAATAGAGGCCATATAAGAACGGTGCCAAAAAGGCCCCGGCCAAAGCGCCCCAGGAAACCCCCATCATTTGCGCAATGAATACGGAGTCGCTCCAGACATAGTCCTTCAAAATGGCGATCAGCACAGAAAGCAAAATAAAGAATACGATAAACAGCCGCACTGTCCTAAGCTTGGTTTTTTCTTTGGCCGCTCTTCCATGAAAGAGAACGTCCAAAGTCAAAGTAGAAGAAGATGTAATGACCAAAGAGGACAAGGTGGACATAGAAGCAGCAAAAACCAAAATAATCACAACAGCAATAATCACCGAATGAAGCTGAGAAAGCATCAAAGGAATGATACGGTCACTGCCTAAAAACATTCCGGTGGCATCATAAAGCTGGTCCGTGTACAACCGAGAAAACCCGCCTAAGAAATAGCAGCCGCCTGCCACCACAAGAGCAAAAACGGTGGAAATAATCGTTCCTTTTTTGATGGCTTTTTCATCGGTAATGGAATAAAACTTCCCTACCATTTGCGGCAGACCCCAGGTACCTAAAGAAGTCAAAAGCACCACAAACAGCAAATACAGTGGCTGCGGTCCCAGAAAAGAGGTAAAGACCCCTTGCATTGCGGCAGTATTTTCATACGGGGAGGAATAGGTAGAAAGCTGGGTAATCGCCTCCATCAATCCGCCATTTTGGGAAAGCACCGCTGCGATTACCGCAACAATACCAGCCAACATCACAATGCCCTGAATAAAATCATTAACCGCGGCGGCCATATAACCGCCGAACAACACATAAGCGCCGGTTAAAATCGCCATAACAATCACCACAGCGGCAAAAGCCCATGATGCGGTGAGCCCTAAAGTCACACTGATTAAGCTGGACAAACCATTATATAAGGATGCCGTATAAGGAATCAAAAACACAAAAACAATCATGGAAGCGGCAATTTTCAGTTTGTCCGAGGTAAACCGTTTGCCAAAGAAATCCGGCATGGTTTTACTGCCCAGATGTTGCGTCATCACTCTGGTGCGGCGGCCTAATAAAGACCAGGCCAAGAGAGAACCAATAAAGGCGTTGCCTAAGCCGATCCAAGTGGAAGCCAGACCAAAATTCCAACCAAATTGCCCAGCATACCCCACAAAAATTACCGCAGAAAAATAGGACGTCCCAAAAGCAAAAGCCGTCAGCCAAGGGCCAACATTACGCCCACCCAACACAAAACCATCTACATTGTTCGCGCGTTTACGGCAGTACACCCCTACCCCTAGCATCAGAGAGAAAAAGAACAGCAATAAAAACAAGGTAAGCCATATTGTTGACGTCATGTCCGTATACCCTCGTTATCTCGAAATTATTCCGAAGTCAAAGTTTCCACCAGGCGCTCTACGCGATAAATCTCCCGTAGGCGAGGTTTCTCAATCTTACCGGTGGCGTTTCTAGGTACCGGAGCAAAAATCACTTTACGCGGACGCTTGTACCGGGGTAGTTCCAGACAAAAATCCTCTATTTCCTGCTCGGTGCAAGTCATGCCTTCTTTGATTTCGATAATCGCAGCGGCGATTTCCCCCAAGCGCACTTCCGGTAACCCAATCACTGCCACATCTTTAATTTTATCATAGGCGCGCAAATAATCCTCAATCTGCACAGGGTAGATGTTCTCTCCCCCACTGATGATGACGTCTTTTTTCCGGTCCACCAAATAAATGAACCCATCTTCATCTTCTTTGGCCATATCGCCGGTAAGGAGCCAGTCTCCACGCATGATTTCTGCCGTGGCCACGGGGTTTTTATAGTAGCACATCATGACGCCAGGGCCTTTTACTGCCAGCTCACCCACTTCTCCCTGGGGAACCGGGTGGAAAGAATCATCCACAATCATGGTTTCCCACTGGAAACCCGCTTTGCCAATGGCCCCAACTTTATCAATATTTTCCACGCCTAAATGGACGCAACCGGGCCCAATAGATTCGGATAAACCGTAATTGGTGTCATACTCATGTTTGGGGAAAACGCTTTTCCAACGCCGAATCAGGCTAGGCGGTACAGGCTGCGCGCCAATGTGCATTAATCGCCACTGATCCAGGTGGTAGTTTTCCAGCTTTAAATCGCCCCGATCCAAAGCATCCAGAATATCCTGAACCCAGGGGACCAACAGCCAAACAATGGTCGCTTTTTCATCAGACACAGTCTGCAATACCCATTCCGGCTTTACCCCTCTTAAAAGTACCGCTTTGCTCCCGGACAAGAGGCTGCCAAACCAATGCATTTTCGCGCCTGTATGATACAAAGGCGGAATGCAGAGAAAAATGTCATCCCGGGTCTGAGAATGATGTTTCTGCTCCGTTAAGCAAGCCCCCACCAAAGCGGCATGCCGGTGCAAAATGGCTTTGGGAAAGCCCGTAGTGCCAGAAGAGAAATAAATGGCAGCAGGGTCTTCGTCTTTTAATTCAATCGGCGGCACGGTGGAAGAACAGTGATAAACCATGCGCTCATAATTATCCGCAAATTCCGGCGTAGCCTCTTCCGTTCCCACATAGAAAAAGTCATCCACTTGGGATAGCTGATCATATACCTGGGTAACCCGTTCGGTAAATTCCGGTCCAAAGATCAACATTCTCGCATCAGAAAGTTCCATGCAATATTTGATTTCTTCTGCGGTATACCGATAATTCATGGGCACGGCTAAAGCGCCGGTTTTCAAAATGCCAAAATAAATGGGCAGCCATTCCAAGCAATTCATCAGTAGGATAGCGACCTTGTCCCCACGTTTAATCCCACGGGTGCAAAGCAAGTTGGCAAAGCGATTAGCCGCCACGTCAAACTGCTTCCAAGTGATTTCCCGCCGGTATTTTTCCGAGGAGGAAGATTCAATCAAGCTATATTCCCGCCAAGTTACATCACGCTCTGGCTGGTTAGCAGGGTTTACCTCTACTAGAGCAACATCCTGCGGATAGATTCTGGCATTTCTTTCCAGAAATTCTGTGATCGGCATGTATGTATTCCTTTCTCATTATCCGTACTTTAAGGTGAAAAAATAATCCTCTGCAAATTGGCAGAGGATGTCATGCTTGCGTTCGCTTTACAAATTTATCAGCAGCATTCGCGTCTTGAACAAGGTTATTTCAGACGGCACATTCAATCCGATTGCAGATTAAGCACTCAACGATATATGCATATAGTTGGATTTGGGATAATCGAATTGATAATAATACACAAAAAAAAACATATTTCCAACAGCTTTCGGATAGATTTTGTCCTATAACCTGAAAAAGTGTATCACGAATTGGGATTTTTGTCAATAGAAAGCCATGATTATCCCATGGAAGAGCCTAAGGCTCTAGGCGAACCACCACCAGCTCCGGTGGATTATTGACCCGTAAAGGAAACAGGCTGTTCCCCAAGCCGCGGCTAACGACCATAGCAGCATCATTCTCTGTATACACGCCCTGGGTATAGGTAGGTAGAAAGCCCTGATGAGGAGCATAAAGACCGCCTAAGCCGGGAATGCGGATCTGCCCACCATGGGCATGACCAGCAAAAGTCAAGTCTATCCCCGCTGCCACATATTGGGCAAAGCATTCCGGCCGATGCGAAAGGAGGATGGTAAACATCTCCCCGGCCTGGGAAAATTGCGGCAACAGCTCTGCCAAGGCCTCCTCTGGTTCTATTTTGGAAAAAGCAGGATCATCCACACCAAGCAACAGTATCTCTGCCCCCGCCTGGGTAAGGCTAACCCCTTCATTATGCAGTACATGTACGCCAGCCGCCCGCAAGACCTCTTCCCATTCGGTGTATTCCGGAATACGGGATTCATGGTTCCCCGGCACATAATAGACGGGAGCGATTTCCACCGCGCCTTCTATCAGGTCCAAAGCTGGGGCAAAATCCGTGCGGCGGGAATCGACCAAATCTCCGGTTATCACAATGAGGTCCGGTTCCGCCTTAGCCAAGGCTTTTAACAAACGGCTCTGCTCTTTACCAAATGAGGCATTATGCAGATCAGAAATAGCGGCAATGGTATAGCCAGCAAAGGATTCTGGCAGTTTTTCGCTCTTGACCACATAAGAAGAGGTGACCAAAGCCTTATTCCCCCAACACCAGAGGCCCACGCAAAGCACAGCAAGGCCTAGCAAAAAAAGGAAAAGGCGCGTTCTTCTCTTTGGTTTAGAATTCATCCTGCTTGCTCCGTTCCAGGGAAATATCTGCCCAGCGGGGCATTTCCGCCAACATTTCCTGATAATGTTTGAGCAGCTTGGGAATGGGGATACCCTGCGGGCAAACCTTCTCGCAATTGCCACAGCCGATACAAGCGGAAGGATGTTGTTCTGGCGGCAAAGCATCTGCCGCCATCACCGCGGTGATGGACTGGGCATAGCGGCAATCGTCATATAAACTGAGCAACCGCGGAATATCCAATTTCTGGCTGCAGGCATTGCAGCAATAACGGCAGCCGGTACAAGGCTGCATATCCACCATTTGCCCGGCTAATTCCTGCAAAAGCGCCATTTCCTCTGCGGAAAGGGGCTTTTCTACTGCGTATGTTTTCAGGTTATCCTCCAACTGAGCCATAGTGGACATGCCAGACAAGGTCACGTAAACATTAGGCAACTGCTGCAACCAACGAAACCCCCAAGCCGCAGCGGTTTCTTCTGGTCGCAAAGCCTGCAAGCGGCTCACGGCCTCTGGCTTAAGCTCCGCCAATTTGCCGCCGCGCAAAGGCTCCATCACCCAAACGGGAATCTGCCGTTGGGTCAGCATCTCATATTTCGTTTTTGCGTTTTGCAATGTCCAATCCAAATAATTCAGCTGGATTTGGCAAAACTCCATCTGATCCCCCATTCGGTCCAAAAACTCCTCTAGCAGATCAGGCTGAGCATGGGCAGAGAAACCCAAATGTCGAATACGTCCCGCCTTTTTCTGGGCGAGAAAATAATCCAAAATCCCCCACCGTTCATCGTAATAGGTATGCACGGAGCTTTCATAAATATTATGCAGAAGATAAAAATCAAAATATTCCACTCCGCATTTCTGTAGCTGTCGTTCAAAAATAGTAGCTGGATCATAGCTATCGCGCAACTCATGGCCTGGAAATTTGCTGGCCAAATAAACCTTTTCCCTGGGTAACGGTTGCAACGCCCGGCCTAAGACGATTTCCGCTTGGCCGCCTAAATAAGAGTAAGCTGTATCAAAGTAGTTAATTCCCTGCGCAAAGGCATGCTGCACCAAACGAATAGCTTCTGGCTCATCAATAGTCCCATCTGGCAAAAGGGGAAAACGCATGGTGCCAAAGCCCAGCCGAGACAGTTTTAAATCCTGAAATTGACAATATAACATAGGCCCTCCTGTTTCTCTTTGCCTTTTGCTTCTGCTACCATGTTCTTTTTCTTTAAGCATATCATAATCCCTATTTTGGCGCAAGCAAAAGGCGGGTAGCCTACGCTACCCGCCCTTCTTCTCTCTTTATTTCCCTACCTTGGATTTAAACCAAAGCAGCGGCGTCTCTTGCAATCATCATTTCTTCGTCCGTGGGGATGACAAAGACCTTCACCTTGGAATTAGGCGTGCTGATGAGTTTTTCCTCACCACGGCAATCATTAGCTGCTTCATCCAGCTCAATGCCCAGATACCCCAATTTTTTGCAGAGGGATTCACGCACAGAAATGGAGTTTTCGCCGATACCTGCAGTAAAGACAATGGCGTCTACGCCGTCCATTTCCGCCGCATAAGCGCCGATGAAACGGATGACGGATTTTTCAAATACGTCCAGAGCCATCTGTGCTCTTTCATTGCCCTTTTCTGCGGCTTCCTGCACGTAACGCATATCGCTGCTCACGCCGGAAAGGCCCAGGAGGCCGGATTTCTTATTCAGCACAGAGTCCATGGCCGCAGGATCCAAATTCTCTTTCTTAGCCAGGAAGTCCACAATGGCGGGGTCCATATCGCCAGTACGGGTACCCATGAGCACGCCAGCCAAAGGCGTAAAGCCCATAGAGGTGTCCATTACTTTACCGTCCACCACAGCGGCCAAAGAAGAACCGTTGCCCAAATGGCAGGTAATCACCTTGCTGTGGGCAGGATTGCCCAGCAGTTCAATGCAACGGCCGGAAACATAGCGATGGCTAGTGCCGTGGAAGCCATAACGACGAATCTGATATTTTTCGTAGTATTCATAAGGAATGCCGTAAAGATAAGAAGAAGCAGGCATGGTCTGATGGAAAGCCGTATCAAATACCGCAACCATGGGTACGCCAGGCAATTTTTCCTGGCAAGCGCGGATGCCGGTCACCGCAGGCGGATTATGCAGAGGAGCCAAGTCCGTCAATTCTTCCACAGCGGAAATCACTGCATCATCAATCAGGCAGGATTTGGTAAATTTCGTGCCGCCGTGCACAATACGATGGCCAACAGCGTCAATTTCTTTCATTTCTTTAATTACGCCATGTTTGGCGTCAGTCAAAGCAGCAACCACCATTTCAATGGCAAAGCCATGATTGGGGATATCCGTCTCAATATGGACTTTTTCCATACCGGCGGGTCTATGGGTTAACTCAGAACCTTCCAGGCCGATCTTTTCCACCAGGCCCTTGGCCATGACGGACTCGTCCTCCATGTTAATCAACTGATATTTCAGAGAAGAAGAGCCACTATTCAGCACAAGAATTTTCATGGAATTAAAACCTCCAAAAAAAAAAATATATTATTTTACCAACATGAATAGTATAA
>CAKRYM010000032.1 GCA_934427095.1 uncultured Bacillota bacterium
GGGCAGCCGCCTCTTCCCTACCGAAAAAGCGGGCTAAAAAATTGGATATCGCCATAACCGCACCCCCTATTCGGATTTGAACATATGCATCAGACGACCGAATAAGCTGCGCTTTTCTTCCAAATCCATCAAGGGAACCTGTTCTCCGTTAATGCGGCGAGCAATGTTACGGAAAGCCTGTCCCGGACGGGAGTGCTCGTCAAAGACAGTAGGTTCGCCCTTATTGGTGGAAATCACAATCGCGTCATCATCAGGCACAACGCCCTGCAAATCCACGGCCAAAATTTCCAGGATATCCTCTACCCCCATCATATCACCGCTTTTTACCATATTGGTACGAATACGGTTAATGATAAGGCGCGGCTCTGCAATACCAGCGGCTTCCAACAAGCCGATAATCCGGTCGGCATCACGCACCGCAGAAACTTCCGGTGTGGTAACGACAATGGCTTCGTCCGCACCAGCAATAGCGTTTTTAAAGCCATGTTCGATGCCAGCCGGGCAGTCGATAATGACATAATCAAATTCTTCCTTCAGCTTTGTGCAAAGCTCTAACATCTGATCGGTCGTAACAGCCGTTTTATCCTTTGTCTGCGCAGCAGGAAGCAGGAACAAGGTTTCCAAACGCTTGTCCTTAATCAGCGCCTGCTTTAGACGGCAATTCCCCCGGACGGCATCCACCAAATCATATACGATACGGTTTTCTAACCCCAGCACCACGTCAAGATTACGCAGGCCGATATCCGTATCCACCAGAACAACCTTTTTGCCTAGCATAGCTAAGGCTGTTCCTACATTGGCACTGGTCGTGGTTTTCCCTACGCCGCCTTTGCCAGAGGTTATCACAATTACTCTGCCCATTTATCCGTTCCTCCTTTATCTCGGGGGTTGATATTCTTCAATGACTACCATATCATCTTTGATCCGTGCGGTTTCCGGCGGTTTGTTGCCATTTCCTTCCGTATCATCCGGCGGACGGGTGATATGGGACGCAATTCTCAGCTGAGTGGGAGCAAAATTCAGGGCTGTTACCGTAGCGTCTTCATCCCCTCTTGCCCCGGCATGTACCAAACCGCGTAAGGCGCCCATGACCAGGATATGGCCAGTAGCTACCACTTCCGCGCCAGCATTCACATCACCAAGAATCACCACATTCCCATCAAAACTAACGTTTTGTCCAGAGCGTAAACTCTTTTCATATAATACCGTTGGTTTACCGGATAATGCGGTTGACCATTTTCTGACCATCCAAAACAAACCTCCCATAGGGACTAAATTCCACCGTAGTGAGTTCGCTATTCCGTTACCATTTTCCTGCCAACTGCTGGAAATTACCTTTTTTGCAATTCATCTAACAAATAGAGCCGCAAATCCGCAATCAAATATAAGGACCCCGCCGCAAGCAGCATATCATATTTCCCTTCCGCCAATAGGGACATTGCTTCTGCGCAAGCTTTACGGTTATCTGCCTCAATTTCTGCCTCTACGCCTGCTTTACGGCAAATTTCCGCAATGGTTTCCCAATCCCCAGCCCGGCTAGGGTTATTGGGCGGAGTGACAATGGCGTAATCTAGCCATTTCAACAGCTGAGGCAGAGCTTCTTCCCGTTGCTTATCCCCCAGCATACCTAAAATCCCCAAAATTCGTTTATTTGGCCAAAAAGCCTCTACCGCCTGGGACAAAGCAGCCATACCAGGCTCATTATGGGCGCCATCCACCACCACCAAGGGCTGCTCAGACAGCTTTTCTAAGCGACCTGGCCAACGAGCTTCCCGCAACCCCTGAGCAATGGCCTGCTTCGAAAAGCCGGCCTTTACCGCAGCAGCAACGGCTAACGCAGCGTTTTCCAGCTGATAAAGACCCAAAAGGGAAACATGGAGTTCTACATATTCCCCTTCGGGTAAATGCAAGTCCAGTTCAGAGCCGTTTTCCGTTACTTTGGCCTTTTGGATTTGAATCTCTTCCCCTAACACTGCCAAAGGCGCATGCATTTCTCTGGCTTTTTCCCGCAACACGGTTAAAGCCTCTCCCGTTGCGGCAGTGACTACCGGTATATGAGGCTTAATAATCCCTGCTTTTTTATGGGCTATTTTTTCCACGGTATTGCCTAAGTGCAGTAAATGGTCTAATCCCACATTAGTAATGACCGAAACATCCGGCAAAATCACATTAGTGGCGTCAGCATCCCCGCCTAAGCCTACTTCTACCACAGCCACGTCCACCTGCTCTTGGGCAAACCAAAGATAAGCCACGGCCGTGGCTGCTTCAAATTCCGTAGGGCTTTCCCAGCCCTCTTCCACCATTTGATGGAGAGCCGCCATGACCTGGGAAAAGACATCCACAAAGCGTTCCTCGCCAATCATTTCCCCGTTGATGCGGAAGCGTTCCCGGTGACAATTCAAATGGGGCGAGGTAAACAGAGCGGTCTTTTTCCCCGCAGCTTGGGCAATAGCGGAAAGCATAGCGCTAACAGAGCCCTTTCCATTGGTGCCGGCAATATGAATCATATGGGGAATCTGTTTTTGGGGATTCCCTAAACGGCGCAATAGTTCCGTAATCCGCTCTAACCCTTCATAGATGCCAAAACGGTACAAAGCGTGTAACTCTTCCAAAGCCTCTGCATAGTTCATGAACAATCTCCATCCGGTAAAAGTACGGCCGGAAGCTTGCTTCCCGCCGTACTCTCGCCATACGTTTTCACTTATTTAAACATCTTTAAGTGCTCATTCAAGGAATTCAGCTTCATCTCGCATTCCGCTTGTTTGGCCTTTTCCTTTTCCACCACTTCTGCGGGAGCTTTGGCCAAGAAGCCTGGGTTGGAAAGCTTACCCGCCATGCGTTTTAATTCCGTTTCCGTGTTGGCAATTTCCTTTTGGATACGGGCAATTTCCTTATCCAAGTCAATGAGGCCAGCCAAAGGCACGTAAATATCCACCCCGCGTACATGGGCTTTCGCTGCCTTATCTGGCGCCGGATAATCCTCAGCCACAAAGGTGATAGTATCCGCAGAAGCCAACATTTGAATATAAGCTTCCGCTTCTTTCATCTGGGCCAGCAATGCTTCCGGCGCACTCAAAATCAGCGCAGCCTTTTTGCCCATGGGCACATTCATCTCCGCACGGATATTGCGCACCGCACGGATCAGCTCCATCACGGTTTCCATCTGCCGTGTTTCTTCCTCATACCGGGGCAGATCTTTACCGTCAGGATATTTGGTGAGCATAATGGTTTCCCCACTATGGGGCAACTGCTGCCACAATTCCTCGGTAATAAACGGCGTATAAGGATGCAGCAATTCCAAAATTCCCCGAAGCACTTGAATCAGCACGGTTTGGGCGGTATATTTTTCCTCTACCGTCCCTTTATAAAGGCGAAGTTTGGCCAGCTCCACATACCAGTCGCAGAATTCATCCCAAGCAAAATCATAAATGGCCCGCAGCGCCTCGCCCAATTCATATTTTTCCAAATTTTGATTGGCTGCTTCCGCCGTCTGAGCAAAGCGGGTCAGAATCCATTTATCCGCCAAGGAAAGAGTCAAAGGATACTGGTCTGCCTGATAATCCTGCAAATTCATTAAAGCGAAACGGGTGGCGTTCCACAGCTTGTTCATGAAGTTGCGAGCGCCTTCCAATCTTTCCTGTTTAAAGCGCATATCATTCCCAGGGCTATTGCCGGTAATCAGGGTGAAGCGCAGGGAGTCCGCACCGTAATTATCAATGATTTCCAAGGGATCGATGCCGTTCCCCAGGGACTTACTCATCTTGCGGCCTAATTCATCCCGGACAATGCCGTGAATAAACACATCCCGGAAAGGAATTTCCTTCATCTGTTCCATGGCGTCAAACATCATTCTGGCCACCCAGAAGAAAATGATATCATAGCCCGTCACCAACACGCTGGTGGGATAGAAGGTTTTCAGCAGGTCCGTTTGTTCCGGCCAACCCAAGGTAGAAAAAGGCCAGAGCCCCGAGCTAAACCAGGTATCCAACACATCGGGATCCTGCTCTAAATGCTTACTACCGCATTTGGGGCAGCAGGTAGGGTCGTCCACCTGGCAAATAACCTCGCCACAATCCTGACAATACCAGACCGGAATACGATGTCCCCACCAAAGCTGGCGGCTGATGCACCAGTCGCGAATATTTTCCAACCAGTTGGTATAAGTCTTCGTAAAACGGGCAGGGACAAAACGCGTACGGCCGTCCTGCACCGCTTTAATAGCAGGCTCAGCCAAAGGCGCCATTTTCACAAACCACTGAGGAGAGATCAGCGGTTCCACAGCGGTATGGCAACGATAGCATTCCCCAACAGCATGGGTGAGGTCCGTAATTTTATCCAACAAACCCATTTCCTGGAACCGTTCAACGATCTTTTGGCGGCATTCCATCATATCCATACCGGCATATTCCCCGGCCGCCTCATTCATCTTGCCATCTTTACCGATGACTGTGACGAAGTCCAAATGATGCCGCAAGCCAATTTCAAAGTCATTCGGATCATGGGAAGGCGTGATTTTTACGGCGCCAGTTCCGAATTCCATATCCACATAATCATCAGCGATAATGGGAATTTCTTTATTAACAATGGGCAACAGCAACATTTTGCCCACTTTATCTTTATACCGTTCATCATCCGGATGCACGGCCACGGCCGTATCCCCCAGCATGGTTTCAGGACGAGTAGTGGCGATCACCACATAGCCGCTGCCATCCGCATAGGGATAACGCAAATGCCAAAGATGCCCATCATGATCCACATGCTCCACTTCAATATCGGAAATGGTGGTTTGGCAATGGCTGCACCAGTTGACAATATAAGAGCCGCGATAAATCAAACCCTTATTGTACAGCTCAACAAAGGTTTCTCTTACCGCACGGGAACATCCCTCGTCCATAGTGAAACGCTCCACATCCCAGTCGCAAGAAGTCCCCAGCATACGTAGCTGTTTGACAATACGGTCATGATAACGATCTTTCCAGGCCCAGGTCCGTTCCAGGAATTTTTCGCGGCCCAAATCATATTTGGAAAGCCCCTCAGCCCGCAGGGATTCCTCAACTTTAGCCTGGGTAGCAATACCGGCATGATCCGTGCCAGGCAGCCAAAGGACATGACGTCCCTGCATACGGCGCCAACGAATCAACACATCCTGCAAGGTTTCGTCCAGGGAATGTCCCATATGCAGCTGCCCGGTAACATTAGGCGGCGGCATCACAATGCAGAAAGGCTCTCCATCGGGATTATTTTTGTGGCTAAAATACCCATGATCTAGCCAATACTGATACCATTTTTCCTCTACAGCAGAGGGGCTATACACCTTCGGTATGGCCTGCTCTTTTTTGTTCTCTTCCATAAATGATCTCTCCTACAACATAAGTTCTATCCTGATTCGGATTGCTTTACGATATCAAGTAATTTTAGCACAAAAGTGCCCGTTGTGCAAGAAGTATCCCGCATAAATGCAGCAAAATCCCTGCTTTGCCCAAGAAAAAAGCCTAATTTTCTTATTCCCGCGAAGGCGGAAAGAAAAATTAGGCTTTTTCCTAAAGAGATCACAATTTAATTTGGAGATTAAAGGCGGAAATTTCTACATTGTTATCCTTAGCATCCACCACAAAACAAGGTAAACCAGCGATACGACGGCGTTTTGCCTTGGGTTTTGCCATTGCTTCTTCGGCTTCCTCTTCTGGCGATAATACTTCCGCAGTGACGGCTTCTACTTCTGAAGCTGCGGCGTCTGTTTCAGAAGCAGCGGCAGCAACCAAAGAAGCTTCTTCTGCGTTTTGTTCAGCTGATTGATCCGATTCCTCAGGCTGAGCCATGGTTTTTTCTACAGCGGATAGTTTCCCCTGCGACTCTGTGCTGCTGGGGAAGACCACATCCTCAACAGAAGCAGGTTTTTGAAATTCTACCTTAATACAAATGGGATCTGGTGCACCCTTTTCATACTGGGTTTTGACTACCGGCCCCTCTGCTTTTTCTTTTGTCTGCATTTTTGCGACCATAGGTTCTGCTTCAGCAGTAGATCGCTGGATTATGGATTCTCCTGCATATACTTGTTCTGCACTTTCTTCCTCTATTGCCCTACTGGCTTCCTCGCCTCTACGGTTAATAATCCCTGTGGGTTCTGGCATTTCCTCCATCAACGTAGCGGACCAAAGATTCTCTTTTTCCGAGGTTGAAATAGATTCTGCCAGGGTTTCTGCCTGAGGCGCTTCCGTATCTTCCCTTTCCTGGGTTACAGGTGCAGCAGTCATTTCTTCCGCAATGCGAACCATTTCCTCTGGCTCTTGTTGCATTTCTTCCGTTGTCAGCACAGAGCCTGGAGCCTCAGCATGCTCCTGATCAATTCTTTGCCACAGGGCATTGGCATCTGCCACGGTTTGATCTGCTTCTTCCACCAAACGATGAATCATCTCTACGGTTTGTTCTTTTTCCTGATTATCCTGATTCAGGCTGACCAAAGTCCATCCCCCGCTTTCTCTCTTCCTTTTGGGATATTGTTCAACGCACGGCTGTTGCCAAGACAGAGACGTTTCCTGCTTCGGCTGTCCTCCTTGCGCAAACGGAATATCCCTTTTTTGCTCCTCTTGGGCAAGGATCAGCTCCCCTTCTAGTTCCAAACCATTTAGCGCCACCTTATATCCATGGTAAAACCCCAAGGAAAAGCACACATTCTCGGGAATGTTCTGCTTAGGCAAACGAAATTCCATAGGCAGCGTCGTTAGGAACTGCCAAGGTTCTCCGGCATAACGCTGGGCGATCTGGAAAGCAAAGGGATTTTCGCTCTCCCCGGCTGCGGTGTAATCCACCAGTAGATCCGCTTCTCCCTTGCACCAGAACCAGTCCTCCTGGGTGCCGGAGACCCAATTCTTCAATTCCATCTCCACTTTTGTGACCGCAGCGATCCCTGGAGATCCAGCTGGGATCATCACCGTTCGCCGAAACGGTATCGTCAGCGTGACCATGGCAAACCTCCCACACATTCTCTTTTGCATGTATACGCCGAGGGGTTCCCTTTTATGCACCGCTGACCAGAGAAAAAGCCAGTTCCCTTTGGACTGGCAGTTCTTCTTTACGCTTTATGTTATGGGTTTACGGATTCTTTCTTTTCCGTGGGTTTCGATTTCCCATCCTGCCCGGAAGCTACAGCTGCAACATAAACCGCCTTGGCCCCGGCGGCAAGCAGAGTCTTGGCTGCTTCCCGACAAGTGGAACCCGTAGTATAAATATCATCCACCAACAAAACAATTTTATCCTTAACTTCCACGCCAACCGCAAAGGCATGATGAATTTCCTTTGCGCGTTCTATGCCTTTCAACTGAGAAAGAGCCTTCGTTTCTTTTTGACGAATCAGTCCTTGCATGGAGAAAGGAATATCCAATTCAAAACTGATAATTTCTGCCAGAAAAGCTGTTTGATTATAACCTCTTTCCTGCTCGCGTTTGGGATGTAAAGGAATGGGAATGACCAAATCAAAGGAAATGTCAGCCCATTCCCGCTGTATCATATCCACCAATAAGGCGCCAAAAACACGACGATAACCTGTTTGTCCGTAGAATTTATACCGAATCAAGCTCTGCCGCAGGTAACCGTCATATGGTAATGCAGCCCGAGCAGAGGTAAAGAACGGCTTTTGCCTACGGCAATTACCGCAACGATAATCCGGCGCTTCCGTCGCTGCGATCCAAGTGGCGCAGCAAGGGCAAGGCCGTAACTGTTGCTGTATTTTCCGACAAGCAGGACAAAGAATATCCCCTGGAGATGGTTTGCCGCAATTGGCGCAAAGCCGCCGGGGGAAGAAAATCCCACCGACGGCCTTTTTCCATTCATATTTTCTTTTGGCAGAAAATACGGGATGCAAATTCATCACACTTCTAACCCCATATCATTCATGGCGTCTTTACGGGACAACTTCACCTTACAGGTAGCAGCGTCAATGGCTTTCACCTTGACCCACATGACGTCCCCTTCCGAGCAAACATCTTCCACTTTAGCGACGCGCTTATTCGACAACTCGCTGATATGCACCATACCGTCTTTGCCGCTGCTGCCCAGCACGCCAGGGATGATTTCCACGAAAGCGCCGAAGTCCATGATTTTTACCACAGTACCTTTGTAAATCTGTCCCACCTGAGGCTCTGCCACAATATTCTTGATGATCTGTTCGGCTTTTTCGCCCATGGATCCATCTACGCTGGCAATAAACACACGACCGTCTTCCTCGATATCAATTTGGGCGCCGGTCACTTCCACAATTTTCTTAATCACTTTACCGCCAGAACCAATGACTTCCCGGATTTTTTCCGGATCAATTTGCAGGGTAATAATGCGTGGAGCATAAGGAGACATGGTCGCTCTGGGTTCGCTGATGCATTCCAGCATTTTGCCCATAATGAACATACGGCCTTCTCTGGCCTGAGCCAAAGCTCTGGTCAAAATCTCCTTATCAATACCGGCAATTTTAATGTCCATCTGAATGGCCGTAACACCTTTTTCCGTACCAGCCACCTTGAAATCCATATCGCCCAGGAAGTCTTCCATGCCCTGGATATCCGTAAGGATAGTGATATCGTCCCCTTCTTTGATCAGGCCCATGGCGCAGCCAGCTACCGGCGCGGTAATCGGAACACCTGCATCCATCAAAGACAAGGTAGACGCACAAACACTGCCCATGGAGGTAGAGCCATTGGATTCAATGGCTTCCGAAACCAAACGGAGAGAATAAGGGAACACATCTTCGTCCGGAATCACGGGCAAGAGAGCTCGTTCTGCCAAGGCGCCATGGCCAATTTCCCGCCGACCAGGACCACGCACAGGCCGTGCTTCCCCCACAGAGAAAGGCGGGAAATTATACTGATGCATATACCGTTTAGAGGTTTCCGGCGTAATGCCGTCTAAGATCTGTTCCTGAGAAACCATGCCTAAGGTTAAAGCATTCAAAATCTGCGTTTGCCCACGGGTGAACAAAGCCGAACCATGGGTACGTGCCAAAACGCCCACTTCGCAAGTAATGGGACGAACTTCTGTCGTTTTACGGCCATCGATACGCACCTTGTCCACAGCAATCAACCGGCGCATGGTTTCCTTTTCAATTGTATAGAGCACGTCCCCGATTAACCCAGCAGAATCCGGCCATTCCTCAGCCAACTGTGCCTGAACGTCATCAGCAATCTCTGCCAGCATGGCTTCCCGTTCTTCTTTGCCAATGCGCTCTTCCGAGCAGCGACGCATGGTCACAGCATAGCGATCCCCTGCGGCAGCGCGCACAGCTGCTTCCAAATCGGCAGGAGCAGAAGGTTTGACAAATTCGATTTTTTCTTTCGCCAAGCCCATGGTCAAAGCTTCCGCCCGGAATTCTTCAATCATGGCGACGATTTTTTTGATCTCTTCATGGGCATAGAGAATGCCTTCCAAAATGGTCTCTTCAGGGATTTCATTGGCCCCTGCTTCTACCATCATCACCGCATCGGCAGTACCGGCCACGGAAAGATGCATTTCTGAAATTTCTTCCTGCTCTACCGTGGGATTGAGGATAAATTGGCCATCAATTAAGCCAATGGTGACCCCGGCAATAGGGCCGTTAAAGGGAATTTTGGAAATATGCACCGCAGCGGAAGCGCCGATCATGGCAGGCATGTCCGGCTGGCAATCCTGCTCTACGGAAAGAACGGTATTGATCACCTGGACATCATTACGGAAACCCTTAGGAAACAGGGGGCGCAAAGGCCGGTCAATCAAACGGGAGTTCAAAATCGCTTTTTCACTGGGACGGCCTTCACGTTTAATAAAGCCGCCAGGGATTTTGCCTACGGAATACATTTTTTCTTCGAACTCCACTTGCAGAGGGAAGAAATCAATGCCCTCCCGGGGTTGTTCGCTCATGGTAGCGCAAGACAGCACCATGGTATCCCCATAGCTAACAAAAACAGCGCCGCTGGCTTGCTTGGCCATACGGCCAGTTTCCAAAGTCAGGGTACGTCCCCCGACGACCATGCTCTTTCTTAAGATATTGGTCATGATTTTCTCCTTTTTTACCTATTTCTCTTTTTTTAACTTAGTTTACTTCGCCATGTTTCTGATAATTCCTCTCTTTTGTCAAGAGATAGCGTTTGCAAAATTTCACAAAAAGGTTTAACACAAAAAAGTGTTCTCAAAAAAGAGAACACTTTTCCGTTTCTCTACTGAGCTGATAACGTAACCATTATCCTGCCCAGCAGAATATCATATTTTTCACTTTTCTTTTTCTTTTTTCTTGGGCAAAAAGGAGATTATTCCTCAAACAAAATGTTATAGGTGTCGCCCCATAATTCTCGTACGACTTCAATAGATTTATCCGAAGTGCAAACCGCCATCACATCCTCCAGCCACGGCGCGTCCACATTTTCTTCTTTCACCACCACGCCCAAGGGGAAACGATAATCGTCCTTGCTATACAGCAATACGCAATCCGTACCTACCCCGGAGGTATAAAGATAAGACACGCTAAAGCAAGCGGCGTCCACATCCTCCAAGGACTTAATCATGGAAGAAAGCTCCACCTCCACGAATTCATAATTGTGCGGATTCTCCGTAATATCCAGCAAAGTATAAGAG
>CAKRYM010000033.1 GCA_934427095.1 uncultured Bacillota bacterium
TTCTTTTGTCCAAAATTTTTAAGGAGGATGTAGAACAATGCAAGGGAAAAACTGGGAATTGAAAGACGTCATTATGATGGCCATTTTGGGGGTTGTATTCTCCGCAGTGTACATGGCCGTGTTTCAAGGCGGACTGGCCTTATCCACTGCTTTGACTCCAGCTGGATTAGCGCCCTTTGGCTTTGAGATCATTTACGGGGTTTGGTTTATGGCCGCAACACTAGCGGCTTACATTATCCGTAAGCCTGGGGTAGCGCTGGTGACAGAGGTCTTGGCTTCTGCTATTGAGTTATTAATGGGAAATTCAGGCGGGCTAACCGTAGTTTTAACTGGGGTTATTCAAGGCTTGGGCGCTGAGATAATTTTTGCTGCTTTCCGCTATAAAAAATGGAATTTAGGCGTGATGTGCTTAGCAGGAATATTATCTGCTACCCTGATTTTCTGCTATGAGCTGTATTATTTGAATTACATCACTTTAGCGCCTTCTTTGCTAATTTCTCAACTGGCTGTACGTTTTGTGAGCGCAGCTGTTTTTTCTGGGTTAATATGCAAATTGGCCGGCGATGCCTTGGCTAAAACTGGTGTGGTGAAGAGTTACGCTATTGGTGCACAAGCAAATATTGGCAAAGTTTATGATGATGAGGAGGAATAACGATGGAAAAGTTAAAAGTGGTCTTGGATTGGTTTCCGAACACCAATCATACTGGTTATCTGTTAGCGGAAAAACGCGGTTGGTTTAAAGAGGCTGGGCTGGATGTAGAGATTAGCGGCGAGGTGCATGGTTCTATGCATCTACATGGGGCTGATTTTATCTGCGGCCCGGAAATTTCCATGCTGGATTGCATGGAAAGAGGGGAAGATATGACCTGCGTAGCCGTTTTGACTCAAAAATGCGATTCCGGCATCGTTTCGCTGAAAGAAGCAGGTATTACTCGCCCTCGAGAATTGGAAGGGAAGCGACTTACCCATTGGTCTCCCGCCTGGTTTCACAAAGCCATTGGCCGCGTAGTGGAAGTAGACGGCGGCGATTATTCTAAGGTGAAACTACTGAATATGGATGTTGGAGATATTGTGGCAACTTTAGGGGAGATTGCGGATGCTACGTGGGTTTATGAGAACTGGGAGAATCAGGTATTAATTGAAGCAGGGAAAGAAATCAATTATTTCAATCTCGGCGATATTGATCCTATTTTTGATTTTTGTGCGCCGGCCATGGCAGCCGCAAAGGAAACTCTGGAGAAAAAGCCTCAGGCAGTAAAAAAATTCTTGGCCGTGTTGGACCGTGCTTTCCAGGAAGTTGTAGCACATCCTGAAGAAACCGTACTGGAGGTTAAGGATCGGATGCCAGAAGGTTCTTCTGATGCCTTATTGATTCGTAGCCAGAAACATTTGGTACCTATCCTGTTGGATGAGAATGGTCATTGGGGACGGATTAGACCTGAGCGCTGGGATAGAATGGCGGATTATATGCTCAACGTGGGCGTCATCAGTAAACGCCGCGAGAATGAATACACGAACGCTTATTTTACAGAATGAGTATACGCTTAGAACAGTTACAATTTGCGTACTTTGCTGATCGTAAGCCTGTATTTTCCCAGCTAACAGCAGAATTTTGCGCAGAAGAAATCACTGTGCTTACCGGGGTTTCTGGTTGTGGGAAGTCTTCCTTGTTATATTTGGCTGCTGGAATGTACCCACGCTATGCTGGTGTGTTGCAAGAAGGCCATATCTTTGTGGAAGGGAAAGATCCGGGTAGTTTACCTCCACCTGAGCGTTGCCGTCTAGTCGGGATGATGTTTCAAAATCCCGAGCTGCAATTTTGTATGGATACCGTAGAAAATGAGTTAATTTTCTGCTTAGAAAATATCCAAACAGATCCAGCAGAGATCAGGGCCGGTATAGACAAAGCGCTAGGATTTTGTGGGATTACGCATCTAAAGAACAGAGCATTGCTTAGTCTTTCTGGCGGGGAAAAACAGAAGGTTATGTTAGCCTGTTTAACTGCCATTAACCCAAAATGGTTGCTATTGGATGAGCCCTTTGCCAATATTGATAATGACTCAGCGCGGCTCATTGCCCGAAAACTGAAGCAGCTACATGAAGAACGGGGTACGGGGATTTTGGCGGTTGACCATCGACTAGACAATTGGCTAGAGGTAGCGGACACGGTGCGGGTGATGGAGAGCGGCAACTTGCGGCCAGAGAAGTTTGCCGTTCCGTCTCTGGAAAAAGATACCCTTGAAGCACTGGGGATTATTGTTCCAGGGGGTAGTTATTCGCCTCAACTTCCTTCGCCATGCCCCGGGGAAGTTGTGCTTAGCTTGGAAAATCTTTCTCTTGCTTACGGAGAAAAAGAAATTCTTTCTAATGTTAACGCCTCTTTTCGTCGTGGTTGCATTTATGCTGTGGTAGGGGAGAGCGGCTGTGGAAAAAGCAGCCTTTTCCATGCTTTATCCGGGGTGTGCGCTTATTCTGGGCAAGCTTTATTGGAAGGCCGCAGTCTTAAACGGTTACGCAAAGCAGATTTAGGTAAAATCGGTTTTGTAACGCAAAATCCCCAAGACCAATTTGTGGGTAATACGGTACGCAAAGAAATTCTTGCTAGCCTATGGCAAGACCAAAACCCTGAAAAAACCAGTGAAGAAATTTTACGCGGGATTGCATTGTGGCGGTATCGAGATATTTCCCCTTATTTGCTTAGTCAAGGGCAGCAGCGGCGGCTAGGCGTTGCCGCGTTAATGGCTTATGATTGTCATTGTCTGGTTTGCGACGAACCAACTTATGCCCAGGATCGAAAAAATACTATGGCCATTATGGACGCCCTTTGCCGTCAGGCTCGCGACCGCAATGTAGCATTGATTTTTTCTACCCATGATAGGCAATTAGCGCAAGATTATGCAGATGAAATTTTGGAGCTGAAAGGAGGGGAGCTTCGTGCGGTCGCTAAATCCAGCCTGTAAATTCCTGGGCCTTTTGGTCGTAACTTTTGTTTTAGCCGCACGGCGCGACCCTCTTTGGAATTTGGTTGCTTTCGCCATCAGTTTGTGTGCGATCCTTTGCGCTCGGGTGCGGTTGAAAGTATTCCTTTTGCTGCTCGCGCCGGTACTATTGGCTGCTTTGGGGATGTTTTTTACTGGTTATCGTTTTTCCGCTACTGGCGCTATGCCAGTACGTGCCGATGCTTTTCTGATGGGAAATACGGCGTTGTGGAATGGGTTGCTGCAAGCCAGCCGTGTTCTGGCTTATGCTGGGTTGGGGTATGCCTTTGCCCTGACTACGGACCGCATTTTTTTGGTGCGGTCTTTCCAGCGGCAATTTCATCTGCCCCAGGTATTTGCTTATGGTTTACTTGCAGCTTGGGGGGTATTTCCACATATGGTACAAGAATTTCGTCGCACAAAAGCGGCTTTCCGTGCACGCGGTATTCGCGTATTTCCTGTATCGCCAGCTCTGTTAGCCCCTATATTGGTAAAATCGGTTCGCTGGTCTGAAGAATTAGCAGTGGCAATGGAATCCAAAGGCTTTTCTGGTCAGGCGAAACGGACAGATTTTTCTCCGGTTTGTATACAGAAGAGAGACTGGGGTTTTCTCTTTTGTTGCTGCCTCTTGTTTCCTTTGGCTGCAGTGTTTTTGCCATAAAATAAAAGTAAGTTTACTCTGTACTTTTCTGATATTTGTGTTTCTTTTCGCGCCCATCATTTTTGATGGGCGCGTTTCTTTTTGAAATATTGAACAAATTCCTTCGTGATGTTACATATTTCGTGGGGTGTTTTGTTATTGTTTATGACTTTAAAAATACGCGTAAATATGCTATAATATAAAACAAAGAAAATGGAAAACGTTTTAAAACCGCAGGAAAAGTAATAAATTTGATGGGCTACATCGACCACCTGGAAGTGACAGCATTTTATGTCTATAAAAGACAATCACGGGATTTTTTCAAAGATGTCACAAGGTGGTCAACGTATTCTCTTGCCAAAGAAGCAGAAATACGGTATAATAAATAAGGTTTGACTCTGACTTTTAACTGAACGCTACGCGTATTAATCTGCGGGAACAGTAGCGTTCTAACATGATATTTGACAACGGGTGAATGTAACGGAAAGGTAGTAACTGCAATGGTAAATAAAAAAATTGCAGAAGCGTCCTACATCGGCTCCTGCAGAAAAAAAGAAAAAAAACGCAATAAAAAAGTACAGCGTTTAGTGTCCACGGTTATTGTTTTGCTGTGTGTCGTCTTTATGGTAGTGGGTAGTGTTAATGTGATTTCTGCAACCTCCAACGCTTACGTGTTGACTGTGGATGGCTAAGAAGTCGCGACAATGGTCATTAAGAGTGAGGCGGAAAGCGCAATCCGCCAATGTTTGGAGCAAAAATCCGCTGAATTTTTGGACGAATATGATTATGATGTAGATTACACCAATGATGTAACGATTGAAACGGTTTCTGCTATTAATGTTGTTTATTCTTCGGTAAGTGAAGCTGCAGATTTGTTAAGTGATAAATTACATTTTGTAGCTAATGCAACTTCTGTTTACATAGATAATGAGTTCGTTTTTTATGTGGCAAATGACACTGCTGCAGTAGAAATTGTTAGCGAGGCAAAAGCTTACTTTGCCGATGCAAATGACCCTAATGTAAATCGAGTTTATACCTCAGAAAAAATATCTTTACAGGCTGAAACAGTTGAATGTGATGAAGTGTTAAATTCTACAGAAGCAGTAAATGTTTTGTTGTATGGGTCTGTGAGAAAAGGCGCTGAAATTGACCCTATCATTACGGTTAATGTAGATCGTGTGGTAGTAGAGACAGCTGCTTTGCCTTATGAAACTGAACGAGTAGAAAACGATTCCCTCGCGCGAGGAACCGAGCAAGTGGTTACTGCAGGGGTGGATGGTGTTCAGGAAATCACCCGCCAAGTGGTGGAAATCAACGGGGAAGAAATTCAATCCGAATTTATTAGCAGCACGGTGCTTCAGGAAGCTATTCCTGAAGTGGTGGAATATGGCACTGCTTTGACAGTCAGCTATCGTGGCGAAACCGGTACTGGTGTATTTACCTGGCCTATTGATATTTCCGAAGGGTATTATATTAGTTCTCGGTTCGGTTGGCGTTCTTTGGGCTGGCATAGTGGTGTGGATCTGGCAGATGATATTGGTACGGCAATTTATGCCTCTGCCAGCGGTACGGTTACTTTTTCCGATTACAGTGGCGGTTATGGCAATTTGATCAAAATTGATCACGGTGATGGGTTAGAAACGCGTTATGCGCATTTAGACGAATCCTTGGTCAGTGTAGGTGACTATGTAGAGCAGGGAACACTTATCGCCTTAATGGGAAATACGGGGAACTCTACTGGTCCTCATCTCCATTTTGAAATCCGCATTGATGGCGAAGCCTATGATCCTTTGCTGTATTTGCCACAGTAATGAAATTGCCCTGCGGACTGTTTGTCAGAAAGAAAAAATGAAAAGCCTTCCGCCGAATAAAACGGCAGAAGGCTTTTTCTTTCCATCACGGAAGAAATTAGGCTTGGAAACCTAGGCGATTGATGATTGCTTTGATCTCAGCGAGATTTGGGCTATCTTCATGTAGAATAAGCGCAACTTCACCGCTGCTAGCATTAGCTTGCGCGTGTACGCCTTGACATTTGTTTAACGCATCGTTTAGTTTTTTTTCGCAGTGGGCGCATTGCATGCCGCTCACTGGCAGCACCACATGAATTTGATTATGATCATGTTCTTTTGTGACTCACCCGCAGGTATCGCACATGATGTATCCCTCCCTCTCTTTCTTTTCTATCTTAGCACAGGGTGTATGACTTTTCAAGTTGATAACAAATGGTGAAGGATGGAATCGGCTGTTTGTTTATCTTTTCATTACTTATCCATAAAGAGGTATGTTATGTATTTTACGACAATCGTATCCGGTTCTTCTGGAAATTGTATTTTGGTTTCCAGCGGAAACACCACATTGCTAGTAGATGGTGGCTGTAGTGTAAAAGCATTAAAAGCTGGGATACAAGAATTAGCCATCCCTCCCCAAAGTATTAAGGGTATGCTCATTACTCATGAACATGCGGATCATGTGTCCGGGGCCGCCCGCATTTGCCGTGCTTTTGATATTCCCTTATATGCCAGTGAAAAAACCTGGGAAGCCTTGCCCTTTCGAGATGAATATTTCACCGCTGAGCGCCATAAGTTTGCCTATGGAATGACAATCGGCGATCTTTCCATTGATTTTTTCCGGCTTTCTCATGATTCCGTGCAACCAGTCGGCTTTGTCTTTTCTCATGGAGGAAAGCGGGTTGGTATCGCCACGGATACCGGTATGGTTACCCAATCCATGTTGCGTTTATTACAAAATGTCCATGGTTTAGTGTTAGAGGCAAATCATGATGCGGATATGCTCCGTAGAGGGCCATATCCTTTTCCTCTGAAGCAGAGGGTAATTTCTCAGCAAGGACATTTATCCAATGATCAGGCGGCCAATTTACTTTTAACTATATCCGGGGAGAATACCAGGCAAGTGTTGCTTGCCCATTTATCTGCTGTCAATAACCGGCCGGATTTGGCCAGAACAGCGGTTGAGCAAGCAATTAAAGGTTCTCCTTATCATGATCATTTATCTATTCATATTGCGCCGAGAAAGAAGCCCCATCCGCTATTAGAAGTCTAATGTGTTGAAATAGGGAGGTATCTCATGGAGCGCAGTCGGTTAAAACGAGTTTTTCCCATTGCATGTTTTTTGGCTATTCTGGGTTTGCTGTTATGGTTGCCGGCAGGAAGCGCTTCTTCAAAAAATCATTTGGAAACCCGGGGGCTCTTCGTGGCAAAACAAAACGGGATTGCAGATATGTTTGCCAAGGTTGAACCATCTGTGGTTTATATTTCCACAGCCACGACTGCTTTACAAGATGATGAGGGAAAAGGTGGTTCCTTAATTTTAGGTAGCGGTTCCGGTGTAATTTGTGCAAAAGAGGGATATATTCTCACCAATTATCATGTCATTGCCGATGCGGAAGCCATTACCGTTCATTTGTCTGATGGACGCACAACAGAAGCCAGTGTGGCTGGGGTGGCTAAAGAAAGCGATTTAGCGGTTTTGAAAATTGATTTGCCAGATTTATCTCCAGCAACGCTAGGGGATAGTGACATGCTTCGGGTGGGGGACCTAGTGTTTCCCATTGGGAATCCAGGGGGAGAACAATTTACCCGCTCCATGACTATGGGCATTGTATCAGGGCTTAATCGACAAATTATCTTAGAAGATGGTTGCTTGTCTAGCTTAATTCAGACCGATGCTGCCATTAATCCAGGAAATAGCGGCGGTCCACTGGTCAATGCTAATGGAGAAGTAGTTGGGATAAACAGCATTAAAATTGTTGACGCCAAGTTTGAAGGAATGGGGTTTGCTGTACCCATTAATACAGTTGTTGACGTGTTAGGGGAAATTTGTCCAGAGGCATTTTAATTTTGTGGCAGGAATTGGCCTTCGCTGACCGAATAATACCATATCTTGTATTGTTGGAGCAGATATGCAGCCAATTAGCCGATTATTGATTTACATAGCCCTTGCCGCATTTATCTGGATTGCTGACGCATTACTCTTGTGCTTTTTTGGCGCCAAGAGTTTTGCCGGCGCGCTGTGGCAGGATGCGTCCCCATTACGGCTCTTAATCCGTTTAAGTACAGTTGCTTTCCTTGTGTTAGCTGGCTGTATGGATGTATTTCGGCGGGAAGTTTTGGTGGATCAATACAAACGCTTAACGCCTGCGTCTCGTTTGCGTTTATTTGGGGACCCAAATAGTAAAGAAGCTCCTCTTAGAATGCAATATCATGCGCTCAGATTAGCTGCCGTGATGCGGATGCACCGGCGTGAGCAGGAAAGATTGCGTTTGCTTTGCCATTGCTATGATATTGGTAGCACCTTCGCGGAGGTAAAAGGCGAGATTACCCATGGACATATGAATGATTGGGATCGCTACTTACTGGGCAAACATACGGATTATGGTGTTTCTATTGCAAAAGGCATTCCACAATTAGCATCGGTTGCTCCATTAATTGGTGCACATGAAGAAAATTACGATGGAAGCGGCCCCAAAGGAATGTTTGGAAGAGGTATACCCTTATCTTGCCGTATTTTCCGTGTTATACAATTATTCGATTATTTTACGCAGCCTAACGAGGAAAGGCCAGCAATGACCATACTAGAAGCTTTGGACGAATTGTCGTTTTACTCTGGCACTCTGCTAGATCCTGGTGTGTTGAAAGCCTTTCGCAAACTGATGTCTGATGACACCATTGGCGAACGAATTATGGCAAGTATTTATATTAATAGCTAATTTTATATGAAATAGAGATCAAGCGGCAGCCTAAAATGGTTGCCGCTTTTACGCATGAATATACATTTTTTTGCTGAGTGATTGACAGCTTTTCCCTTCTGGAATATAATATATGTGTTATGGTGTAGGAGGATTTATGTTTAGCTTTTTTGCCTATCTTTCGCGGATGAAGTTAATCAAACGATGGAGCTTGATGCGTAGTGTTCAACCAGAGAATATTCAAGAACATAGCCATCAGGTCGCAGTAATTGCCCATTGTTTAGCAGAAATTGACAATCGACTCTTTGGTGCAGAAAATGACTGCGCCAAAATTGCCTTATTGGGCATATACCATGACGTAGGGGAGGTAATCGTGGGGGATTTACCCACACCGGTAAAATACTTTAACCCGGAAATTAAACAAAGTTACTCCCAAATTGAGAATATTGCTAAGGAAAAACTGTTAAATATGCTGCCAGAAGAATTGCGGGAGGCCTATGTTCCCCTGCTTTTCGCTGATGAGGAATGCCGAGAAGGGCAATTGGTCAAAGCAGCGGACAAGATCTGCGCCTACATTAAATGCCTAGAAGAAGTCACGGCAGGCAATGGGGAATTTAATCTTGCCAAGCAAAGCATTGAGCGTGATTTAGAAAAATATAGAAAAATCCCCGCGGTACAATGGTTTATGGAGCATTGCATTCAGGCCTTTAGCTGCACTTTAGATGAACTGGGTTAAGCCAAATACCAGGCTAACAAAGCTAGAAGGGGAATGTGCAAGCAATAAAAGCAATAGAAAAACCATTTGTTTATTTCGCCTCGTTCACCATTATATAAGAAAATAAAGAGTAAAGCTAGCATGCTGAACACTTGTATAGGTAACTCTGGCAAATAAGGAATGGCATAGGCCAAATTTAGCAATAGCCAGGACATAACCAAAGCGTAAGGTTTTTTGCGAAAGAGATAGGCCGTATAAACCATCGCAACACCGTAAGCTTGATATTCACAAGGAATCCAAAAACCAAGAAGAATAACGCCTGCCGCACTTAGATAAGATAACAAAGAAGAGCTGCTTTTTTGCCGAACATACGCACTTACGATAATGGACAAGAGTCCTAAAAACAGCGTGCTAAATATGCTGAACGTATTTGTATGCATACATAAGGCAAAAATCGGCTGATAGAAAATGGCGAAAAGGAAAAGCCGTAACCCATATCGTTTCACGGATTTGGTATGAAGATATCCTTCGGCAACAAAGTAAGCAAAGATGGGCATGGTTAACCGGCCAATGATCCGTAAGAAGATAACCTCTGGCAGAAGAAAATAGCCGATGTGATCCGCAAGCATACAAAAGCAAGCAAGCAACTTTATCTGTGAGGCATTGAGCAGAGAAATTTTTCGATCCATGTACCCAGAGAAATTCCTTTCTTCATCTTAATAAAATCATTCTGCATCGACCTCGGTTTTCCCACTCCCTCAAAAGATTTCATTTCCTAATCATAAGGATACACAATGAAAGATAAACTCCTCATTTTTGATATGGATAATACGATACTGCGTTCACATATTGATTTTTTCCATATGCATAGAGTCATCGCGGATTTTTTGCGGGAAAAAGGATTACATGCTTATATTCGCCGCAGCACCTCAGAAAGTATTATGGCTTATGAAGATTCTGCACAATTTGACCCAGCCCTTGCGGCAGAAATGTGGCGGTTAGTGGCAGAAATTGAGGATAAGGGCATGATTGGCGCTGAGTTGGAACCAGGTATGCCGGAGGCGTTTGTTTATTTGTCCCAATTCGCAGAGATTGCGGTACTTACCAATAACACAGAATGTAATTTAGATGCCCACTTAGGAGAAATGGGAATCCTTTCGTATGTTGGATGCACGGCTGGGCGAGAAAGCGTTCCCAAGCTAAAACCTTATGCTGATGGTATGCAATGGGTAATGGCCCATTTTCCCCATGTAGATTCTGATCAGGTGCTGGCCATTGGTGATGCGGTGATTGATGCCGTTGCTGCAGCAGGCTGCCCGATCAAATTTGTCGCTTATAACCGTAGCCGTAAGGAAAATTGGGACCGATCCCCGTATCCACCCTTGCTAAAATTGACAACTTGGAACCGTGAAAGC
>CAKRYM010000034.1 GCA_934427095.1 uncultured Bacillota bacterium
GCCAAAAACCGATGCCTTACCACTTGGCTACACCCCATCACAGCTCCAAGATGCCGGTGGTTCCCGCGCCTGTTCCCAGACGCGGGGACTGGCTGTGGGGTGGAAGAAGGGGATCGAACCCTCGGGTGCCGGAGCCACAATCCGGTGCGTTAACCGCTTCGCCACTTCCACCGCATGCACGATTTATGATACCAATATCATTGGCAAAAGTCAAGCTTTTTTTCCGGAAAAGAGGCGGATTCTTGTTCCATATAGAAAAAATGGCACAAAATATTTTCCTGTGTCTGGATAGAGGGGAAGGAAAGAACAGGAAGTAGTCGAAATTTGTAAATAAAATATGAAGTCTGCTACATATTTTTGGTTTATCACAGAACCCCAGACATAAAGCATGGAGTAGAACAGATGGATAAGTTTTCCAATGATATGAAATTGGTTCTGTTTAGTATTGTTCTTTTGTTGGTCTTTTTCGCTGGTAGCAAATATGGCGCTTTTCTGTATGCACAGACCATGTCCACTCCTGATCCTCTGCTCATTCAGACAGAAGCGGATTTACTCGCTGAGGATAACACCCCTGCTGTAGCGAAAGAACCCGCTGTAGAGGAAGAAGTAGAAGAAACAGACAACGAAGTGGGAGAAGAAACAGAAGAGAATGATCCGGTGGAGATAGACGCACAATCTACGGAAAACACCTCCCAGCTAATTAATCTGAATACAGCAACGGCAGAAGAATTGATGGAATTATCGGGCATTGGTGAAGTACGCGCTCAGGCAATCTTGGATTATCGGGACACAAATGGTGAGTTGCAAAGTGTGGAGCAATTGTTGGACGTACCTGGAATCGGCGAGGTAACATTGGAAAAGATTAGGGATAGTGTTTATGTTGGAGAATCCATTTGATTTTCTACGGGGCAGGCTTTTAACAGGGATGCTGCTGGCTTATCTTTGCGGGATTCTGTTAGCCCATTTTGTGCCATTTTCTTTATTGGTGGCGGTAATCCTTCTCGCCGCCTTTCTTCTTTGTTTAGGAATCAACTTTCTTTGCCCCTTTGACCTCAGACCATTGCTGCTCCTTACCGTGATGGCACTGGGGATTTTCTTTTATACTGCGCAGAGGGACATGTTAGCTGCTTGGCCCTTAGACGATGGGGAAGAAGTACAAATGACGGGTATTGTCAAAGGTAGTCCGGAACGGTTGGAGGATGATCGTTATCGGTTGTTGCTGAAGCCGAAAACCGTAGCAGGAGAGGAAATCCATTGCGCTTTGGTTTATGTGTATGGCAAAGGCGCTCCGCCTAAAGCCGGCAGTTTGGTGGCAGTGGAAGGTCAGGTATATCAACCCTATGTTTATGGGAATGCCAATCGTTTTGACTATAATGATTATCTAGCCAAACAAGGCGTGGCAGCCATGGTTAGCACAGAATATTCCGGTGGTATTTGGTTATTGAAGGATGGTCCTGCTTGGAATCCGGGAAATCTTAGTTTTTGGTTAGAAAGTCTTTTGGAAGAAGCCGGTAGTGAGCTGACACCTAGACAAGAAGCTTTACTGCGCGGTGTATTTCTGGGTGATAAATCCGGGTTGGATTATGAGATGAAGGATACCTTAGGTGTCATGGGCTTACTGCATGTGTTTGCCGTTTCTGGTTTGCATGTAGGGTTCTTGGTCACCGGGATTTGGGTGTTGATCGGTAAACGCTATGAACGGCGTTGGATACGATTACTGTTAATTTGCTTTATGCTCGTGCTTTATGTGGGCATGACAGGTTATCGTCCTTCCATGCTTCGTGCTGCGTTAATGGCAGCAATTGTGCTGTTGGGCAGTTGTTTGGATGAATTATATGATCCGGTTACGGGAATTAGCTGCGCTGCTTTTGTTTGTTTACTTTGGCAACCCATGTGGTTGTTTGACGCCGGCTTCCAGTTAAGCTTTTGCGCCGTTTGGGGTTTAATGTTGTATGAGCCTTTGTTCCGTAGGCTGTTCCCCTTTTTGCCGGATTTCCTGCGTCAAGGTTTTAGCTCCTCTTTGGCTGCTTCCCTTTTCCTCATGCCTTTGCTGTCCTATTACTTTTACCGTATCACGTGGCTAGGTTGGTTGATTTCTCCCGTAGCGGTGGGCATTGCTGCGCTGAATGTGCTACTTTGTTTCCTTTCTTTGCCCATGAGCTTGCTTTGTCCTTTTCTGGCGAAATACCTTTTGCTCATTCCCGCCTATTTGTTGGATCTGCTTTATCAATTTTCTTTCTTCCTGTCTCAGTTGCCCTTTTCTTCTACCAATGTGAGCGCAATTTCTCCTTTGGCGGTCCTTGGCTATATGACCCTTCTGGCATTTCTTCCTTGGGGATTGCGGCAAATTAAAGGCAAGGTCGGACAGGTGTTGGTCCCGGTTTCTTTATTCGGTTTGATGTTGTTATTCTCCTTTCTACCAGGAGAAGTAGAACCAGGTGGTCGGTCCGAAACCTTAGCGGAAGTGGTATTCTTAGACGTGGGACAAGGCGATGCGGCTTTGCTGTTAACGGAGGATGGAGAAGCGGTGTTGATTGATGGCGGCGGTACTTCCTCTACTGGCGCCATTGGGGAATATGTCTTATTGCCTTATTTACGAAGCCGTGGCATTACGGAACTGGATGCGATCATCAGTAGCCATCCCGATCAAGACCATATCGATGGTTTGTTGACGGTATTGAGCCATATGCCGGTTAAGCGGGTGTATTATGCTGAAGCAGCAGCAGAAAATGAATTACAGGAAAAGTTGTTGATGTTCAGCGAGGCACAAGGGGTTTCGCCTTATCCTTTGGAAGCTGGGGATACGTTCAGCTTAGGCGATATTTTGACGTTTGAGGTTTGGGGACCGACGGCTGACGCTTGGTATGCGGAAGATAATGATCTTTCTTTGGTACTTACGGTTTCCGCCGGCGATACGGAAATTCTGTTTACTGGTGATGCCAGCGGTAATGTGCTGCGGGAGTATGCCAGTACCGGGGATTTGTCTGCGGATATTGTGAAGCTACCGCATCATGGCAGCGATACCGGGTATGACGAAGCCTTTTATGCTGCGGTCAATAGTGAAGATGCAATTTTCTCTGTTGGTGCAGATAATTCCTATGGTCATCCAAAGGAAATCGTGTTAGAATATTGGCAACAACATGGGGAGGTTTGGCGTACCGATACCATGGGCGCCATTACTGTCCAGATTGAAGAAACCGGTTATACCGTGCTTACAGAGAAGGATCTTTATGCAGAATCTGGAACATAGCTTACAACTAAAGATCACGGTGCCAATTTACCTTTTCTGGGGGGAAGAGGATTGGTTGATCGATGAATATATCCGCAAACTTTCCCTGGTGGTCTCGCCAGAGCAGGACCCGTGGAGCATAGAAATCTTTCATGGTGATGATACTCCCCCTGAGGAGATTTTGTTGGCTGCCCAAAGCGGCGGCTTGTTCAGCCCTAAGCGTTTACTGGTGGTAAGAGATGCGCCCTGGTTTCGTAGTAAAGGGAAAGGGGCGGAGGAAAGCCAGGAAACAGAAGGAGATAAAGGGGAGAAAGACCGGCAAACAAAAGCTTTCTTGGCCTATTGCCAGGACCCTAATCCAGACGTAGTATTGGTATTAACTGCCCGGAATATCAACCGGGGAACCAAGGTAGTAAAGGCCGTAGCTGCTGCTGGACGAGTCGTGGAATTTACCAGTCCTAAAGGCGTTGAACGGGAGATTTGGCTGAACAATTATTGGAAACAAGCGGGAAAGCAGGCCGAGCGTGGTGTGGCGACTTATGTTAGCCTCATGTGCGGAGAAAAGCTGGGGCAACTGAAATCCGAGGCAGACAAACTTTTGCTGTATTGTGATACCAGCAATCAAATTCGTATGCAAGACGCAGAAGCCGTGGTCAGCAGCACAGCCTTGGCTGGTGTGTTCCAGTTAACAGATTTGGCCGCTAACCGCAAAGGCGGGGAAGCAGTGGAGGTGCTGCGGCGTTTGTTACAACAAGGAGAGGCTGCACAGAAATTATTGGTGCTCCTGGCTGGGCAGTATCGGAATATGCTCTGCGTCAAGGATATGCAGAAGCGGGGGTATAGTATAGGGGAAATCCCCGCAAAGCTGGGGTTGCATCCTTTCGTGGTCAAAAAGTGCGCTGCCCAAAGCAATCGATACACCTATCGGGAACTGATGGGCGCTTTAGAAACCTTTTTGCGGGCAGATATTGCTGCCAAAAGCGGGGAAGGCGATATGGATGATTTATTGGAGATTGCCCTCATGGGCATTTGCGCCAGTTAACCTATGAATCAAGCAAAACCCATGGATTTTACGGCTATCTATTTACACATTCCCTTTTGCTTAAGGAAATGTCAATATTGTGATTTTTACTCCTTACCCCTGGGGGAAAATCGATCCCACTTTATGGCCTACCCTTCTTTGTTGGAACGAGAATGGCAGCTTTGGCAGGAAAAGGGCGCCTCCTGTACCCATTTACGTAGCATATATTTTGGGGGCGGTACGCCATCTTTATTGCCGCCAGAAGCCATTGACAGGATTCTTCGTTTGTTCCCTGCGGCAGAGGAAATCACCTTGGAAGCCAATCCGGAAACCGTACAGGAAGAAAAGCTGCGGGACTTCCGGTCTGCGGGGGGGAACCGTCTTTCCATCGGGGTGCAGAGTTTTGACCCAAATCTGCTGAAAGCCATGGGTAGAGGGCATTCCCCCGCCCAAGCTAAGGAAGCGGTAAGGGCTGCTCGCGCCGCTGGCTTTACCAATGTGGGGATTGACTTGATCTATGCTCTGCCTGGGCAAACCATGGTGCAATGGAAACAAACTTTGGCAGAAGCCTTAGCTTTGGAGACGGAGCATATTTCCCTGTATTCTTTGACAGTTAGCGAAGATTGCCCTTGGGGGAAAAAACATATCAAGCCGCTAGATGAAGATACGGCGGCAGATATGGCAGAATTAGCCATTCGCCTCATTAAAGACCATGGTTTTCATCATTATGAAATTGCTAATTTTAGTAAACCTGGTTATGAGAGTCGGCATAATACCGTGTACTGGCAGCGGGAAAATTATCTGGGCTTAGGTCCTGGTGCAGCTAGTTGTTATGGGACATACCGCCGTTGTCATACGCCCGCCTTTCCCCAATATGCCGCAGCTTTGGCAAAAGGTGAGCTTCCCCCGGCAGAGGAGGAGTACCTTAGCCAAGAAACTGTTCTTTCGGAAGCGATGTTTTTGGGCTTGCGCATGTTGGACGGTGTTAATGTGGCTGCGTATGAATATCGCTATGGGGTGAATCCTAGACAGCGCTTTAAGGAAGCCATCCGCCGGTTGTGCGACGCCCAGTTGTTGGAAGATACTGGTGAGGTTTTACGCTTGAGTGAAAAAGGTCTGCTTTTGGCCGACGTGGTATTTCGCGAATTTGTATCATAAATAAAAAATCCGTTCTCCTCTTTTCCAGAGGAGAACGGATTTTATTTTTGGCAAGCTTATTTTTCTTGACGAATGAGAATAAAGGGGGTTTGCTGGGCGGACTGACCAGCGGGGTTGTCCTTAATGATGGCGGCCAGCTCTTGATCGGAGAAGGGAATGACTTTGCTTTTTCCCAGGATATCCACGGTAAAATCATTGGCGTCCACAATCATACAGGCGACACCTGTTTTTTCATAAATTTCGTCGCAAACACCGGCAGAATTTTCCGGGATGCGAATACCGAAATCGCCGTATTCCGCATAGCTTTTGTCGTAAAATCCATCTAAACCAGTGACTTCGGGGCCGGCAATGGCGTAGAACACACCGCGTTTGCCAAAAAGTTTGCCAAAAGCCGCGGCAATGGAGGCCCAAATGATTTTCAGGGGTCCGCAATGGTCAATGGCAAATTGCATTTTCCAAACGCAGTCTACGCCGATTCCCGCGCTGCTATGGCTAGCAAAACGCGAAAGAAATTTGGCCAGCCAACTAAGGTGCATGTCTTTTTTATAGACTACCCTTTTTTGGCAGAGGGAAATGATTTTTTCACTGATGGAAAGGATGTCTCCCTCCTGATACATGGGTAAGACATAATCCTTGACCAGCTGTACATAGTCTTCGCCAATTTGGACGAAATGGGTTTTGATAGCGCAACGTTGAAAGGTACCTGCTTCGGTCTGGATTTGTATTTGTTTATTTTGATTTGCGGTAAATTCCATGCTTTTCTCCTATTATTTCGGTTTCTTTTTTTGGCAAGCCCTGGGGCTGCTTTTGTTTCCTGGCGGTGTTTTCTTAGATTAACACGGAAAAATAGAATAAGATACTTATTTAGTATATACCCCGTTTTCTTGCGTTGCAATCCTTTCTTTTGTGATCTTACATGATGGTTTTTGTCTTTTCTATGAAGAAAGGTCAAATTTTTTTTGTAAAGGTCAAAAATATCCTTGACAAAAGGGATTACGGCGAGTATACTGATATTAGCACTCAGGGAAAATGAGTGCTAACAAAGGAGAGTTGTTATGGACGAGCGAAAAAAACAGGTGCTCAATGCCATAATTAAAGATTATGTGGCCAATGCGGAGCCGGTGGGTTCTCGTACGATCACAAAGAAATATGATCTAGGCGTTTCTCCCGCCACCATACGCAATGAAATGAGCGACCTTACGGATGACGGTTATATTGAACAGCCCCATACCAGCGCCGGCCGTATTCCGTCCGGGAAAGGGTATCGGTTTTATGTAGATCATCTTATGGAACGGCACCCCTTAACGGAAAAAGAAGCTAAGCAGGTGCGAGAGGTTGTACGGGGTGATATTAGCGATATCGATGAATTCATGCGTTCTTGCGTGAATATGCTATCTCGATTATCCAACTATGCCGCCATTGCCGCAGTACCGGAACAAGGCCATGGGAAAGTGGAAAATATTCAGCTGGTACTGTTAAACGATCATCAGGTCTTGGCAGTGATTCAGGCTTCCACGGGGATTATCCGGCATAAACTCATGGAATTGCCGATGCCCATTAATCAGCAGCAGTTGGTCTTGGTGGAGGATGCTTTGGTGAAACGGCTGAAAGGCGCGGAAATGCGTTCCGTCAGCTATGCCTTATTAAACGAATTGCTCACCGATTACCAAACCCAAGCCAAAATGGTGGAACAGGCCTTATCTTTGTTAGACCGCCTGCTAACGCCAGACACTGGCCGACGTATCTTTACCGGCGGTTTTATGAATATGCTGTCCCAGCCCGAATTCCGGGATATTGATAAATTACGTAGCATTTTTTCTTTGTTGGAAGAAAACGCCGCCCTGGAAGAATTGTTGGATGCTTCCCAGGACAGCGGGCAATCGGTCCAAGTCACCATCGGTAATGAGATGCCGGTGGAAGGCGCGAAAGATTGCTCTTTGGTGGTTGCCAATTATTTCGTCAATGGAGAGAAGGCTGGTAGTATCGGCGTCTTAGGCCCCACACGGATGAGCTACGGGAAAACCGTATCGCTCATGGAATATGTGGCCAAGGAATTGACCAAAGCCTTGTGGGACAAAAGCAGTAAATCATAAACAGGTTATGTTTTGTATCATTCCATAAATCGAGGTGCGTTATGAGCAAACAGACAGAAAAAGATAGGGAAGTAAACCAAACCCCAACTGAGGAAACCGTACCGCCCTCAGCAGCGGAGCAAGAAGCAGCGGAAACATCAGACGCAGGGGAAAAGGCAGAAGAAAGCGAGGCTGCCGCTGCGCTGGAAGAACAGCTGAAAGTGCTTTTGGCAGAAAAAGATGAAATGGGCGCCAGATTATTACGGTTGCAAGCGGATTTTGATAATTTCCGCCGCCGTAGCAGCAAAGACAGTGAGGACGCCATTCATCGGGCCGCGGCGCAGCTGATCGGCGAATTTTTGCCGGTGCTGGATAATTTCGAACGAGCCTGGAACGTCATGAGCGATGGCCCGGATAAAGATGGGGTTGGGTTAATTGGTAAACAATTCCTTTCCGTGCTACAAAACGCTGGCTTGCAGGAAATTCAAGCCGAAGGAGCGGATTTTGACCCCAAACTGCATCAGGCGGTGTCTCAGGCAGATGCCGGGCCTGAGCAAAAGGGCAAAGTGACCATGGTGCTGCAAAAAGGGTATCTGCTAAAAGACCGGCTTTTACGAGCGGCCATGGTTCAGGTAGGACAGTAATCAATTTGTTATTCTTGACACAGAATAAATGCGGATAAAACAAAAATCAGCCGATGTGGCTAAGGAGGACTATGAATTATGGGCAAAGTAATTGGTATCGATCTTGGTACGACAAATTCCTGCGTTGCCGTGATGGAAGGCGGCGAAGCAATTGTTATCCCCAATCCGGAAGGGGCGCGCACCACACCGTCTGTGGTGGCATATGCTAACGGTGAACGACTGGTCGGTCAGGTAGCAAAACGCCAGGCTGTTTCTAACCCCGATAACACCGTTATGTCTATTAAGCGGCAGATGGGGAAAAAGGTTGAAGTGAAAATGGGCGGCAAGAGCTATCAGCCCCCGGAAATTTCCGCAATGATTTTGCAGAAGCTGAAAGCGGACGCCGAAGCTTATCTGGGCGAAACCGTTACCCAGGCTGTCATCACGGTTCCGGCTTACTTCTCTGACTCTCAGCGTCAGGCCACTAAGGACGCAGGGAAAATCGCTGGTTTGGAAGTTTTGCGTATTATCAACGAACCTACGGCAGCTGCTTTGGCCTATGGCTTGGATAAATCTGAGGAACACACGGTGCTTGTTTTCGACTTGGGCGGCGGTACCTTCGATGTCAGCATTTTGGAACTGGATGACGGCGTATTCCAGGTGAAGGCCACTTCTGGTAACAACTTCCTGGGTGGCGATGACTTCGATCAGCGTATCGTGGATTATTTGATTGACACCTTCCGTCGGGAACAGGGCGTTGATTTGAAGAGCGATAGAATGGCCATGCAGCGTCTGCGGGAAGCAGCAGAAAAAGCCAAAATTGAGCTTTCCGGCATGATGACCAGCAACATCAACCTGCCCTTTATTACGGCAGTGAATGGCCAGCCGGTGCATATGGACGTCACCTTGACCCGCGCCAAATTTGACGAACTCACTGCCGATTTGGTGGAAAAGACCATGGGTCCCACCCGTCAGGCTATGAAAGACGCTGGCCTTTCCCCCAATGATATTGATAAAGTTTTGCTGGTTGGTGGTTCTACCCGTATTCCTGCGGTGCAGACTGCTATCCGTAACTTCATCGGCAAGGAGCCCCATAAGGGCATTAACCCGGACGAATGCGTGGCTCTGGGCGCTGCCATTCAGGGCGGCATCCTGAACAAGGAAGTCAAAGACGTTCTGCTGCTGGACGTTACACCTCTTTCCTTGGGTATTGAAACCCTTGGCGGTGTCTTCACCAGATTGATTGACCGTAACACCACCATTCCCACCAGCAAGAGCCAGATCTTCTCCACGGCAGTGGATAATCAGCCTTCTGTAGAAATTCATGTTCTCCAGGGCGAACGGCAGATGGCTGCGGATAATAAGACCATGGGCCGCTTCAATCTGACTGGCATTGCTCCTGCTCCCCGTGGAATTCCCCAGATCGAAGTTCGTTTCGATATCGACGCCAACGGCATCGTCCATGTGAGCGCCAAGGATATGGGCACGGGCAAACAGCAGAGCATTACCATTACGGCCAGCTCCGGTCTGAGCGATAGCGAGATTGACCGCATGATGGCTGATGCAGAAGCCTTCCGGGAAGAGGACGAAAAGAAGAAGAAAGATGCTGAAGTCCGTAACCAGGGCGATACCTTGTTGTATCAGGTAGAACGCAGCCTGAAAGATTTGGGCGACAAAGTCCAGCCTGCGGAAAAAGAAAATATTGAAGCAGCACGTAAAGAACTGGCTGATGCTTTGGCTGGTACGGATACGGATTTGATCGATCAGAAGACCAAAGCCTTGTCTGAAGCGCTGTATAAAGTGACCGAACGGATTTACGGCGAAGCCGCTGCGCAGCAGCAGGCTCAACAGCAGGCTCAACAGCAGGCTCAGGCTGGCGGCGGGGAAAGCACTTCTGACTTCAACCAGTCCCAGGGCCAGGATTTCTATGATGCGGAATACCGCAACGTAGATGACAATAACGAGAACAATAATAACAATAACAACAACTGATACAAGGACAATGTTGATAG
>CAKRYM010000035.1 GCA_934427095.1 uncultured Bacillota bacterium
TATTGAGGGCGAGCGAACCTGGGATGGTTGCACCATGGATATCCCCCAAAGCAGCGCCCATCTAGCCAAGCTAGCCGGTTGCAGCCTCTTAACCTATACCCTGCACGGTGCTTATTTGGCCCATCCACGCTGGTCCAAGGAATTACGTAAAGGGGATATACGCGGTGAGTTAGTCCATGAATATTCCCCCGCAGAAATCAAAGGTATGTCCCAAGAGGAACTCCTTTCTGCCATTCGCGCGGATCTTTTTGTGGACACATATGCAGAGCAAGCGGAAGAAAAAAAGCTTTACCCCGCAAAATACCCCGCCGAGGACTTAGAAACGGCCTTGTTTCTTTGCCCCCGCTGTGGAAGAATTGGCGCCTTGCGCAGCCGCTGGGAATTTTTCGAATGTCAATGCGGCTTAAAAACTTCTTTGGATGCTTACGGCTTTTTCCAGACAACGGAGGGCCAAGCTCCTCCCTTTCCCCACGTTCACGCTTGGTTTCAATGGCAAAAGCAGCAAATTTCTCGTCTAATTAGGGACAGAATGGAAGAAAAAGGACCCTTGCTGCAAGACAACCGGCAATATCTTTATCTTTGTTTGGGGTTAAACAAGGATCGCCTGTTGGCCAAAGGCACCCTTTCCCTTTCCCTAGACAAGCTGGAATTTCAAGGGGAAAACGGCTACACGCTTTCCCTTCGCCTCAATGAATTATCTGATTTAGCTTGTGAAGAGCAAATGCTCCTAAGCTTTGTGCATCAGGGAAAAATCTATGAAATCCGCTCCCTGCACCCCCGCTCCGCCATTAAATACCAGCTCTTCTTCCGAGAATTAAAGCAGCTATCGAAACGTTCGGATAGCGCAGGAGAAAAGTTGGCCAAAAAATAAACAAATTATCGGGAACCATCCCGTCAGGAGGAAATATGATGAATTATCAGGATTGTGTTTTTTGTAAGATTGCCGCTGGGGATATCCCCAGTACCATGCTGTATCAGGATGAGGATGTGGTGGCCTTTCGGGACTTGAATCCCCAAGCACCGGTGCATATTCTTATTATTCCCCGTAAGCACATTGCCTCTGTCGCGGAAATGAATGAAGAGGACGTACCGTTGCTGGGGAAGATTTGCTTGGTGGCCAAAGCCTTAGCGGAACAAGAAGGTATTGCGGAATCAGGCTACCGTCTGATTGCCAATACACGGAAAGATTCCGGACAAGAAGTCCCGCATTTACATTTCCATCTGATCGGCGGTTGCTTTTTGGGTCCATTTACCAGTAAATAAACGCAAAGAAAATTTTTATGCTGAACCTGCTTTCTTCTAGTTGACGAAGCTTAAAAAATACGCTATAATACACAAGTGCGACAAAGTGGTTTTTGTCGTGATTGGCTCCATGAGGGGAGGGAAACCAGTGAGTGAAGTTCGTGTAGGCAAAAACGAATCCTTAGACAGCGCTCTACGCCGTTTTAAGCGTACTTGCCAGAAATCCGGCGTAATGGCTGAGATCCGCAAGCATGAGCATTATGAAAAGCCCAGCGTAAAAAGAAAGAAGAAGGCTGAGGCTGCCAGAAAACGTAAATGGAACTAATTGCAAAATCGCATAACTCAAGCTGCTCCTAAAGGAGCAGCTTTTTTTTACCTTATCAGATACGTCTAACCCCTTTATGAATTAAAAAAACACCCCCCTCTACCCTATTCCGGCAGAGGGGGGTTGGCGTTACGATTTCTTTTTTTCTTTCTTTTTATTGTCTTTGCCTTTTTTCTTTTCTTCTGCTGCGGCTAAATAAGCTTCATCCTGATACCGTTTCAACTTAAACCAGAAGGTGCTTCCTTTGCCTGGGGTGCTTTCGGCGCCATACTCGGCTTCATGCATCTCCATAATGCCTTTCACAATGGAAAGCCCCAAGCCGCTGCCTTTTCCTGCCCGCTGCGGGGCGTCTGCATGATAATACCGCTCCCAAATTCTAGACAATATTTCCTCGGACATTCCCACACCGTGGTCAGTAATGGTTACCTTTACCTTATCCCCTTCCACCTGCTGGCCAATGAGAATCTGCTTATCCTCACCGCAATGGGTCAAGGCATTATTCACCATATTGCCTACTGCCCGGAAAATCATTTCCTGATCCCCTTGCACTTCTACCCTTTCATCCCAGGTCAAGGAAAAATGATAGCCATCCGGACTCATCAAATGATTATAGCGTTCGACGAAATCTTCCAGTTCAGCCGTTAAATCAAACACCGTGATATTCATGGGTAAGACCCCGGCGCGCATTTTGGAAAGATCCAAAACGTCATTAATCAGGCGATTCATCCGTTTCGTTTCATCAATAATCACATTCAAACTTTCCCGGTGATCCTCATCAGGAAAATCCCGCATGTATTCTGCATAGCCGCCGATCATGGTCATGGGCGTCCGTAAATCGTGAGTAATATTGGCTAAAATTTCCTGTTGCAGGCGGCCGCTTTTACCCAGCTCCGCCGCAGCAAAATTCAATGTATCCGCCAAATCATTAATTTCCCGATACCCTCTGCCGTCAAAACCGCCGGAAAAATCCCCTGCGGCCAAACGATGGGCTGATTTGGTCAAATTCGTTACCGGTATGCTCAGACGCTCTGCAATGATAATGGAAAGCAACAACGCAGCCATGAAGAAAATAGCGGAAATGCAGATCAGCTGGCTACGTAAGGTAAAGACCGTAGCATCCACCGGCGCCAGGCTGGAATTGAGCATCAAAAAATAGCTGCCCGTTTCCGTATCAATAACCTCACCATAAACCATACTGTCTGCCGTTCCCAAACTATCGGGCATAGTAATGCGGTTCCAAAAACCGGTTTCATCTGTTAACGGTTGCACAAAAGCGTCCCGGTCAATGATTTGTTGATAAACACCGCCATTACGCACCGCATTATCATATAGGAGGCGTAAAGCCTGGATGGTTTGGTGATGAATCACACAATCTCCCAAAATATCCACCCGGCAAATCTCAGCAAGGGATACGGTCCAACCGCTATCCTGCACGGCAAAAATACTAATACAAATCTCTCTCTGTTGGCCTAATGTCTCCGCCACTTCCGCCAAGTCGTCCTCTTCGATTTCATGGGCAAGCACATCGGCAGTGACTTCAATTTGATTGGTTTTAATCATGCGGTAAAACTCATCCAAATACACAATTTGGAACAGCCACAGCAAAAGAATCATCAAAATCGTAAAGACCAAGAGATATGAGAGAATGCGCCAGCGCAAAGGCAAAGAATGCCAGCGCTGACGCAGTTTGAAAAAAAAGTTCTGCTTTTTTAGGGTTTCAGTTTTTTCTGCCATATTGCCCTTTATGCCTCAAAACGGTAACCCACGCCACGAATGGTAACCACATAATTGCGGTAAGGCCCTAACGCCATACGCAACAGCTTCACGTGCGTATCCAAGGTACGGTCGTCGCCAATAAAGTCATAGCCCCAAATATTGCTGATCAGCTGCTCTCTAGTTAAGGCCAAGCCTTTGTTCCGAACCAGATAGACCAGTAATTCATATACCTTGGGAGACATATCCACTCTTTCGCCGTCCACATAAACCAGCCGAGCGGAGAAATCAATGGTCAAGCCACCAAAGACAGCGGTTTCATGACTGGACTCTCCTTGTACATTGTGGCGGCTGATGATTACGTTTACCCGCATCATCAGTTCCCGAGGAGAAAAGGGCTTCACCACATAGTCGTCGATTCCCAATTCAAATCCATGCAGGCGGTCATACTCCTCGCCACGGGCAGAAAGCATCAACACAGGGATATTTTTGGTTTTTCGAATTTCCCGGCAAGCGGAAAAGCCGTCTAAGCCAGGCATCATCACGTCCATGATGATGATATCATAATCATGTTCCCGGCACATTTTTACTGCATCCATGCCATCAGCAGCTTCTTCTACCGTATAGCCTTCGAATTCTGCATATTTACGGATTAACATCCGAATTTTTGCTTCATCATCTACGACCAGGATTTTTTTCCCCTGATTATCTGCCATATCTCGTCACCTCATCTATATTTTATCACAGGATCATAACCACCGCAAGAATTCTTTACAACTGGATGGATGCTGCTTCGCTGCTGGCGCCATCCGGTACTTTACCGAATAGCGTCACATCCATACCGATTTCTTCGTCATTCCGTTCCACCACAATGTGGATGACATCTCCCACAATATGGGAACCGATGATTTCCTGTACCTGAGAAGCGGAGGTAATTTCTTCGCCATCAATGCTTACCAGGCGGTCGCCAGAAGCCAGACCCGCAAAGTCCGCATTGGAATTTTCCTCTACGCTCAGGACATACACGCCCAAATCATCTACGCGATAACTCATGGCTGTGCGTTCATCGTCAATCTGGACCATATTGATGCCCAATGTCACGCGGAAGCTCACATACCCGTAGGTGATCAAATCATCCACCACGTCCTGGACTTCATCAATAGGGATAGCGAAGTTCAACCCTTCTGCATCGCTGGTCTTGGCATTAACAATACCTACCAATTCGCCTTTGGCATTGAACAAACCACCGCCGCTGTTGCCGCCATTAATGGCTGCATCAGTCTGCAACAAGGTGAAAGTATATCCGTCGATGGTAATCTCACGGGCCAGGGCGCTGATAATGCCGCTGGTTACGGTACCACCCAAGGAACCCAAGGGGTTACCAATGGCTACGACGCCGTCCCCCACTTTCAACTCAGAAGAGTGGCCCAATACTGCGGCAGTAAGGCCTTCTGCCTCAATCTTAATCACAGCGATATCGGTCTGCGCGTCTGCGCCCACCAAAGTAGCTTCATACTGTTCGCCATTGCGGAGCGCCACATGAATGACTTCCGTATCCTCAACTACATGGTTGCAGGTAAGAATATAACCATCCTCACTAATGATAACACCGGAGCCAGCCCCTTCGGAAAGGGTCTGTCCAAACCAACCGTAATCCGTTACGCTTTCCGTCAAAATTTCCACTACGCTGTCTGCGCAAAGATCAGAAACTGCGGTTTCATCAATCCCCGCGTCGGAAGATTTCGTTTCCGTTTCTACAGAGCGATACAGCACGGTAGCGCCGGCTTCCGTCAAATATCCTTCGATATCCGCAGAGATGCGGTTCAGCATCTGATTAGCAGAAAGCGTGGAAGCCAAAATACCACCGCCGAAGCCAAAGAGCAAAGCAATCACCACAAAAAGAACAATACGGCCCGTATTCTTCCCTTGCTTTTTCTCCTTTGCTTTGTCGTTATATGCCTCGGCATTGGATTGCGGTTCAGCAGCCCAGGTTGTATCCATAAACGCCGTTTCCTGACTTTGATCAAAGTTTTCCTCGGAAACATAGGAATCAGGATATTCCCGATCTTCTACAGGCTGCGAGGCGGATTGCTCATTGTACGCTTTGTTGTCTTCATTTTTCTCATCGTACATTCTTTCATCTGTCATAACGATTGCCTCCTGCTCTTTCTTATCCTTACTCTTGGATCAAGTGATCTTGAACAAGTTGCCCTGATCTGTTCTGTTTTTTGATAAAAACAGCATAACGAGATTATGTGAACTCTGATTGAACACCCATTGAAACGGTACTGAATTCAAAATTATGGTTTACAGAAACCTTTTTCTGCCCCAATCACGCCTCTTTCACAAAAACAAGAAAAGAAATAAGAGAAAATGGATTATCTTATTTGAAACATTACCGATTCGTGCTATAATGAGTTGAATTCATCTATTTTTTATACAAAGGAGTATGTCTATGTCCTATGCGGATCAAATTTTCCGGGGAAACTGTCGGCAAATCTTAAATCAAGGCATTTCCGATGCGGAGTTTGCCGTACGCCCCCATTGGGAGGACGGTACGCCAGCCCATACCATACGTACCTTTGCCCTCTGCAACCGTTATGATCTTAGCAAGGAATTTCCTTTGCTTACCTTACGGCGGATCAATTTCCGTGCAGCTGTGGACGAAATTCTCTGGATTTGGCAGAAAAAATCCAACCGCATCGCTGACTTAAACAGCCATATTTGGGACGCCTGGGCCGATGCCCAGGGCACCATCGGCAAGGCCTACGGCTATCAGTTAGGGGTAAAACATCATTTTCCTGATGGGGACTATGATCAAGTGGACATGCTCTTGAAGCTTCTCAAGGAAGAACCCCAATCCCGCCGCATGGTGACGAATCTTTTTGTCCATGCGGATTTGGCAGAAATGCAACTGTATCCCTGCGCCTACAGCCTCACCTTAAACGTCAGCAATGGGAAACTCAATGGTCTGCTGAACCAGCGTTCCCAGGATATGCTGGTCGCCAACAACTGGAATGTTTGCCAATACGCGGCCTTATTGATGATGTTCGCCCAAGTCAGCGGCTTTGCTCCTGGAGAATTGGTCCATGTGATCGCGGACGCCCATATTTATGACCGGCATATTCCTTTGGTGGAGCGCCTGTTGGAGCAGGAGGAATATCCAGCGCCGCAAGTCACCTTGGATCCAACCATCCATGATTTTTATGCCTTTCGTCCGGACAGCTTCCAGGTGGAAAACTATCAAGCCAATCCTTTCTCTGGTAAAATTCCGGTTGCCATATAATTCGGTTTAACACCAACCCAGGAGGTAACCCATGGATTTGATCGTTTGCGTTGACCGCAATTGGGGAATCGGCAGCAAAGGACAGCTTCTTTGCCCGATTTCCGCAGATTTACAGCGCTTTAAACAGCTTACCCTAGGAAAAACCATCTTATACGGAGATAAAACCATGGCCACTTTCCCCCACGGCAAGCCTTTGCCCAAACGGGAAAATATTGTTTTGGCTGCAGATCCTGCCTTTACCGTAGAAGGCGCCACCGTGGTACATTCCCTGGAGGAGCTTCTGGCTTTGGTAAACGATAAGGAAGACGTTTATGTGGCTGGAGGCGCGTCTGTTTATCGGCAATTGCTGCCCTATTGCCATTTGGCATACGTCACGCGTCTCAGCAAAGCTTTTCCCGCAGACGCCTGGTTCCCGGATTTAAGCCAGAAGCCGGAATGGCAATTGCGGGAAGTATCAGAGGAATATCCCCATGAGGATTTTACTTACCGCTTCTCCGTGTACGAAAATTCCTCTCTTTTCTGATAAATTCCTTGCCCAGGGAAATGATCCGGTGTATAATGCAGGTATATCGTTGCTATACCCCGTTGTTTGTTTTGTCTAGGGGTTAACCGGATAAATTTTTTGCGATATTAATAAACAGGAGGCTTTCTTCTATGGAAATCAGAATCGAACGTAGCAAAAATCTGAAAGCCAAACCCGATTGGAATAAGCCCTTGGGGTTCGGCAGTGTGTTTACTGACCATATGTTCCTCATGGACTATGACGAAGGTCAGGGCTGGCATGATGCCCGTATTGTACCTTTTGGTAATTTGTGCTATCACCCCGCGGCCTGCGTTTTCCATTATGGCGTAGAAATCTTTGAAGGTATGAAGGCTTATAAAGCCGAAGACGGTCGTGTCTTACTGTTTAGACCGGACGCCAATGCCCGCCGGATGAACCGCTCCGCGGAACGCCTGTGCATCCCCACCATCCCGGTAGAAGATTTCGTCCAGGCTGTGCGTCAGTTGGTGGATATTGAACGGGATTGGGTACCGGACAAAAAGGATATGTCCCTCTACATCCGTCCCACCATTGTTGCAACAGAACCCCATTTGGGCGTTTCCTGCTCTAAGAGCTATACCTTCTTCATTATTGTCTGCCCGGTAGGCGCCTATTATCCGGAAGGGTTGAACCCGGTAAAGATTTATGTGGAAGATACCATGAGCCGCGCTGCCATCGGTGGTACTGGCTTCTGCAAATGCGGCGGCAACTATGCAGCCTCCCTCTTAGCCCAAGTCAATGCGCATGCCGCAGGATATTCTCAGGTACTGTGGTTAGATGGTGCAGAACATAAATATCTGGATGAAGTGGGCACCATGAACTTCATGCTGAAAATTGATGGGGAAATCCTCACCCCCAGTCTGGATTCTGGTTCCATTCTGCCTGGCATCACCCGGGACAGCATCTTAACCATGTTGCGGGAATGGGGCTACAAAGCCACTGAACGCCTGATTACCCTGGAAGAAGTAAAGGAAGCCGCGGAAAACGGCAAGCTGGAAGAAGCTTGGGGCACTGGTACCGCAGCAGTCATCTCCCCTGTGGGCGAGCTGAATATTCATAACAAGAGCTATATCTTGAGCGGCGGTAAAATCGGTGAGCTTTCCCAGAAACTTTATGACAGCCTCACTGATATTCAGTGGGGTCGGGTCAAAGACACCCACGGTTGGGGCGTGGAAATCTAATCCAAGAAAGACAAAACAAGGCCGGTAGTTACACCGGCCTTGTTTCTACTCTAAGCGAAAGTCCGTGATTTCGATGAACGATAAAACGACAGCGTATGATAGCATGGAAAAAAATATGGAAAAACAGGCCAAAAAGGCAAGAGGCTTGGTGCGGGAATTTAAGGAATTTATCTCCCGAGGAAATGTGGTTGACCTGGCCGTAGGCGTTATTGTGGGCACTTCCTTTACAGCCATTGTTAATTCTTTGGTCAACGATATCGTCATGCCAGCCGTAGGTTGCCTGATTGGCGGCATTAACTTTACCGGGCTAAAATTGGTCATTACCCCAGCCACGGCTTCCACAGCGGAGGCAGCCATTTATTATGGCAACTTTATTCAAAGCGTGGTCAATTTTCTGTCCACAGCCCTGGTGGTCTTTATTATGGTTAAAGCCATCAACAGCTTTCATAAGAAAAAAGAAACGCCGCCGCCGGAACCACCGAAACCCAGCGAGGAAGTTTTGCTTCTGCAAGAGATTCGGGATTTGTTAAAAGAACAAAACATGACGAAACAAGAAGGCTACTCCCAAGAAAGGGAGTAGCCTTTTCTTTTGCTTATTTTTGGCCTTTTGTCATGCGTTCTTGCGTAAATTGATAAAATTCCCGAGAAATACCCAAAAGGCGGCTTTTTTTCCGGCGCATCAGATATAGGTTTCGTACAGCGCCGCCAATAAGGGGAAAAGCTAAGAGATGCCCGTCTTGCAGGGAATCTGCCGCAGCTCGTTCCGACATTACAGAAATGCCCATACCAGCAGTGACTGCATGTTTAATGGCCAAATGATCCTCCATGACCGCAACCACATTGGGATTTTTCCCAGGGCATTGCTTACGCAGATATTCCAAAAATTCTCTTCTGGTGCCAGAGCCGCTTTCCCGTAAAATCATAGGCGCAGTAAACAAGCGCTCCATGGGGAAGCCCTCTTCTTGATTAAGCTCTTTATACTCCGGTGAATTCGGGGTAATCACCACCAAACGATCAGAAGCAATGGGCTGATATTCGCACTCTGAATCCTGAGAACAGAAACCGCTAAAGCCAATATCTGCCTGCTGCTCCTTTAGCTTACGCCCTACCTCCATGCTATCGCAAAAAATCAAATTAATTTTCACATCGCTATGAAGCCGTTGGAAACTAGACAGTAATTCCGGTAAAAGATATTGAGCGGGAACAGAGGAAGCGGCAATGCGCAATTGGTTTTCACTGGGATGATCCCGTGTCAATTGATTTAAAATGCATTCCCGTTGATGCAAAGCAGATAGCGCGTATTCATAAAGAATACGCCCACCGTCCGTACAATGTACACCTTTGCTGCTGCGAATCAGCAATTGCTGCCCCAACTCATTTTCTAATGCGTTAATATGCGCCGTTACCGCAGGCTGAGAAAGATACAGCCTTTCACCAGCTCGAGAAAAGCTACCGGTTTCTACAATGGCGACTAAAATTTCCAACTGCCGGAATTCCATAATGTCCTGCTTATCCCTTTCCTTAGCCTGTCCGATCCAGGCACATGGGTACATTAACCCACTATTTTCTACTTACTCTGCTTATCATATCCTTTTCTTGTTGCTCATGCAAGAATTATTTTATTTTACAATTTACCTATTGTAAAATTATTTTTTTCGATATTTTTTGCAAAGCCGAAATAAGAAGAAAAGACAGGATATCCTGTCTTTTCTTCTTAGGCTTCTTCGTTATTTTGCTGTTCCGGCTCGTCTTTATCCACGACTGTAACATAAATTTCCTGCATTTTGGCGTCCAACGCCGCACTGATTTCTGCGCAACCCTTTAAT
>CAKRYM010000036.1 GCA_934427095.1 uncultured Bacillota bacterium
ATAAAATCATGGAATTGATTAATTCTGTGAGCGGTGTTTATGCTTACAACCAGTCCGTCTTCACCATTATTCAGGAAGAAGCCGCCGCTTATTTCGCTGGTCAGAAGAGTGCAGAAGACACTGCTGCACAGATTCAGAGCCGCATGAACATTTACGTTAACGAACAGAAATAATGTTGTTTCAGAAAAAAATTAGAAAAGAACGCTGGCTTATGAAACGAAGTAAAGGAAAAGTAAATCGGGAGAAGCTGGTCGCGATCTCCATGCTTTGGCCCAGTCTCCTTGGGGTACTGATGTTCTTTGTGTTACCCTTTGCCGTGATCTGTTATTACTCCGTCATTGACGGCGTTATGAGCCATAATTTTGTGGGGCTTGACAACTTCATCCGCTTGTTTCAAAACAGCGCCTTTCTCATTGCTGCAAAGAATACGTTAGTTTTTTCCGCCATCGCCGTGCCCCTGGCCGTGATTTTGGCTCTGGGGCTGGCGTTGCTGCTGGAAGCTCGTATTCCTTTAAAAAGCCAGTTTCGCAGTTTCTTTCTGTCGCCTATGATGGTGCCAGTAGCTTCTGTAGTGCTGGTATGGCAAGTGGTGTTTAACTTTAACGGGGTGCTGAATCAGTGGACGGCCTTACTTGGTATCCCCGCCATAGATTGGCTAAGCTCGCCTTATGGCAAAATTGCTATTGTTATCCTATTCCTTTGGAAAAATTTAGGTTATAACATGATTTTGTTTATGGCGGCTTTGTCCAATGTGCCGCGGGATTTGTTAGAGGTGGCGGCCTTGGATACCAGCTCACAATGGTTTATTTTTACACATATTAAACTGCGCTGGCTTTCTCCCACCTTGTTATTTGTGACCATTTTGTCCTTGATTAACTCTTTTAAGGTCTTTCGCGAGGTATATTTGCTCACAGGTAATTATCCCCATGAAAGTCTTTACATGTTGCAACATTTCATGAATAACACATTCTCTGATTATCAGAAGCTGGCTTCCGCCGCTATCGTTATGGCCATCGCCATGGTCATCCTGATCGCTATCCTATTCTATCTGGAGGACCGTTTCGGAAAGGATGTGGAAGGATGATACAGATGATAAGCCGGTATGGGAAACGCTGCCTGCTGACAATCATTGCCTGCGGTTTTGCCATACTGTTTCTGATGCCTACGGTGCTGACTTTCACCAATTCGTTTATGTCACAAACGGAGCTGGCCTCTCATTATGGGGTGATTTTCTCCTCCCTGACTGATGCGAAAACCTATGTTTCCGAAGTGGTCAAGTTGAAATTCATTCCGGACATGGTGACGGTGAAACAGTATTACACGGTTCTGCTACAAAGCCCGGAATATCTGTTAAAGTTTTGGAATTCCGTGATTTTGGTGGTTCCCATTGTCATAGGGCAGGTGACGATTGCGGCCTTAGCGTCCTATAGCCTTATGCGTTATCGGGGCAAAATTAGGGATTTGATCTTTTTTAGCTATGTGATTTTGATGCTCATGCCTTATCAGGTCATGCTGGTGCCCAATTATTTGGTGGCAGATTGGTTGAAGATTCTGGATACCCGCTGGGCGATCATTTTCCCTGGGATATTCGCTCCTTTTTCCGTCTTCTTGTTAACCAAATTTATGCGGCGTATCCCAGCGTCTCTGATTGAGGCTGCCTTGATCGACGGCGCTTCGGAATGGCAAATTTTTACCAAGATTTGCCTTCCCCAATGCCGTAGCGCCTTGTATTCCATTGTGATTCTGGTTTTTATCGACTATTGGAACATGGTGGAACAGCCCATTATTTTGCTGAGCGATGCAGAAAAGCAACCGCTTTCCGTTTATTTATCCACCATCAATGCAGGGGAAGTTGGCGTGGCCTTTGCCATTGCTGTGATTTATATGATACCGCCGTTGCTCCTTTTCCTGCATGGGGAATCTTATTTGGTTGAAGGTATCACACATTCTGGTTCAGTCAAGGGGTAAACATATGTCTGAAGATAAAGCAACCCGTCGCGGTTGGGTCAAAAACGCCGCAATCATTTTTCTTGCCATTATGTTGGTGCTGACGTTTTTTTCCAACACAATTATGAATCATTCCCTGCCTGAGGTGGCGGTCCAATATGTGCAGTCCGGTAGTATTACTGCTATGATCCGTGGCACAGGCAAAGTGGAAGCCACGGAACATTATGAAGTCACATTGGATCAAACGAGGGAGGTTGCTTCCGTAGCAGTAAAAACCGGCGATCAGGTGGAGTACGGCGCTGTCCTGTTTACCCTGAGCGATGGGGAAAGCGATGAACTGCAAGCCGCCAAAGATGCTTTGTATGATTTGCAGATCGCCTATGAAAAGGCAAAAATCACCGCTACTGCGCCGGATTATGCGGAAGAAAACCGGGAAATTTCTAAGACGCAGGTAAAGCTTTCTGAGGCGATGAATCGTCATGCGTTGAATTATGTTTCTGATGAGGAAATTAAAGACGCAGAAAAGCAAATCCAGCGCCGACAAGAAGATGTGGATGAGATTAATGACGAGTTATCCCTGTTTGACTCTGCTGCAGATCCCGATGGCTATATGTCCTTGAAAGAGGATTTGCGAGATGCCGAGCGGGATTTGACCGAAGCACAAAATGAGTTGACTGAGCTCAAGGCCAAGCAAGAAGAAGCCAAAGCTGCGGAAGAGGAAATGAAGCAGTTACAGGAGACTTTGGATAACCTGCAATTTGGGCTGACGCAAAAGCAAAATGAACAGGCGCAGAATCAACAAATCTCTGACCTGGATTTGGCGGCAATGCGGCAAGAGATTGCCAGCCAACAGCGCAAAGTAGATGAATTGGCCAAGGATACCATTGCTACGGAAATTACTGCGCCCATTTCCGGGGTAGTTACGGCAGTAAACATTTCCGCTGGGCATAGCGTAAATCCAGACGAAGCTTTGGTGGTAATTGAGGTACCAGATATGGGCTATAGATTGACCTTCCCGGTCACCAATGACCAAGCACGTAAAGTCAAGGTGGGTGATCAGGCTAGCATTAGCAATTACTATTACGGTGGGGACATTACCGCTACCCTGACTGGGATGAAAACAGACCCGGAAAAGCCAGGACAGGGAAAATTGCTGGTCTTTTCTCTCACTGGGGAAGTAGAAAGCGGCACACAATTATCTTTGTCTATTGGGGAAAAGAGCGCCAATTATGACATGATTATTCCTAACAGCGCTTTGCGTACAGATAGCAAGGGGGATTTTGTGTTGGTTGTTACTTCAAAATCTTCGCCCTTGGGTACGCGGTATAAAGCAGAACGAGTGGATGTAACGGTTTTGGCTAAAGATGACAACAATGCCGCTATATCCGGTTCTTTGACCAATCAGGATTATGTGATTACCACATCGAACCGCCCAGTGGATAATGGCCAGATGGTGCGGCTTGCGGAGTAAGCAATGAAACAATCTTTCTTTCGGAAAAAATGGATTCTTTTGGGCGTTAATATCCTGCTTTTACTCTTATTGGCCTTAGGCTTATGGCGGTGGTATAGCCTCACCCATTTGCTGGAAACACAGCAGGCTGCGGAGCGATGGGCTGGAGAAGATACCCAAACCTATGCGCAAGCATCATACTTTTTGCCCACAGGGTCAGCGGTAACCCAAGAGCAAATCTATGACTTCCGTACCTTATTGGAGCAAGAAATGGTAGCCGCAGGCCTAGAACTGCCTGAGGAAGGAAGCTTATATTGTGATGCTTGGTCATCCATGGGAACTTTGACCCTAACCGGCGATAGTGGTACAGCAGAAGCCAAAGCCATTGGTGTAGGCGGGGAATGGTTCCTTTTCCATCCAATTTCCCTTCGTTGCGGAAGTTATCTTAGCGATACGGATTTGATGCATGACCGCGTGTTACTCAATGAAGAGCTGGCCTTCCGCCTCTTTGGGGGGTTAGATGTTGCTGGGTTGGAAGTGATCATTGATGGAAAGCCATATTTGGTTTCTGGTGTGATCGATATGGAGGACGACCGCTTTACCAAGCTAACGTTGGAAGAAACTCCCATTGTCTTTGTGTATGCCGATCAATTCCCAGATCAAGCCATTACCAATTATGAGTTGGTTTCCGTTGAACCGCTTAGCAATTTTACCACCAGCGCTTTGACTGAGCTATTCCCGGTAAAAGACGGAGTAGTGGTGGATAATAGTCGTCGTTATGAAGTAAAGAAGATTGACGACCTCATTTGGAAGTTAGGTCAACGAAGCATTGTGGCAGACGGCGTCGCTTATCCCTACTGGGAAAATGCAGCTCGCATCATAGAAGTGCATTTGGCCTTGCTCTTGGTGGTTATTGTTGCTTTAGCCATATTGCCCGTTGGGTCTGCATTGGTTTGGGTGATTCGTAAAATCGTGGTCTGGCGAAGAAACTATTTACAAAAACGTAGGGAAAAAGACCCTGCCTATGAATTCCGTGCAGAGGATTAACAAAAGCCGGTTCCTATTGGGAACCGGCTTTTCTATGTATGGATTCTCTTTGTCCAATCAAATCTTTTCTTCTTGCCGCCAGCCTTTGCAGACGTCTATCCATTCTTGATACCCAGATAGGGTCTCCAACTCGGGTAAAGTTAGCTCAATGGCGCTGTTGCTACTGCCACAGGCTGGGTAGACTGTAGTGAAACGGCGCAGGGATTCGTCTAAGTAAACGGTGACCCCTGGCTTAATCGCAAAGGGGCAAACACCGCCGATTTCATGACCGATATATTCTACCACTTGCTCTGGACTGAGCATAGCGGCCTTGGCGCCGAAAAAAGCTTTGTAACGATGATTATCTACCTTAGCATCACCAGCTGTGATAATCAAGATTGGCTCGCCTTTTACCATAAAGGAAAGGGATTTGGCGATACGGGCGGGCTCTGTGCCCACCGCATGAGCGGCTAATTCCACTGTTGCGCTGGATTCAGAAAATTCCAGAATACGGTGGGCGATACCCAGCTTTTCGAATTGCGCGCGCACTTGTTCAATTGCCATGGTTACCTCCAAATGGGGAATTGTTCCGACTGGGATTAAAGCAGATTTTCTGGGTTTAAGGGGAGCAAATCCTCCCGGACAAAGCGGCCGTTATGCTGAATCAGCTCACCATCCAAATAAATGTCACAGCCGCCATATTCTGGCCGCATAATATAGACCATATCCCAATGGACAGCACTGCGGTTTCCGTTAAAAGCGTCATCATAAGAAGCCCCAGGCGTAAAATGGAAGCTACCGGAGATCTTTTCATCAAAAAGCGTATCTTTCATGGGTTTTTGAATATGGGGATGCAGGCCAAAGGCAAATTCGCCAATATAACGGGCGCCAGAGTCGGTATCAAAGATATGGTTCAGCTCTGCATCCAAGCCATTGGCGCAAGTAGCTTTAACGATTTTCCCTTGGTCAAATTCCAAATGCACCGCATCATAAACTTTACCGCTGTTGGGGCTAGGCGTATTATACGTAATAAAGCCCGATACACTGTCTTTTACTGGTGCGGTATAGACTTCTCCGTCCGGTACATTCATGTGCCCATCGCATTTAATGGACCCAATCCCTTTGATAGAAAAAGAAAGATCAACGCCTGCCCCCTTGATTTCTACTCGATCCCCTTGGTCCAACAAGGCTTTTAAGGGGTTCATGGCTTGAGACAGACGGGCATAATCAAAATTGCAGACCTGGAAATAGAAGTCCTCAAACCGGTCAGTAGGCATTTCTGCCAGCTGGGCCATGGAATCATTGGGGTAGCGGAGCACCACCCATTTGGTGTTGTTTACACGGCAGGGAAAATGGACAGGGTGATAGTAATTTAGTTGATAGGCCTGATCCTGCTCTGGTGTGATATCCCCAAAAGCGTAGAGATTATTTCGCTGCCGTATGCCAATATAAGCATCCATTTTCTCCATAAAGGCCTTGTCTTTTTGGCTAGCCAAGGTCAAGGTCTCTGTATCAGCTTCCTGTATCCAAGTTTTTTCCAATGCTTCTGGCCAGACTTGGAAGAAAGGATGTCCGCCGGCTTTCACAATAGCCCGAATCAGCTCTTGGCTAAGGGTGTTTTCATCCCCGCGCTGTTCAATGAGCACGTTTTCTCCTGGCTGCACTTGGCAAGAATAATTGACCAAAGTTTCCGCTAGCTTTTTGTATCTGTCATCAAACATAGTTTGTCCTCCTAGGCAGGAATTCTGCTGTAACAAATTTATTATACGCGCATCGGAAAAAAGAAACAAGGTTATTCTATGTGGGGAATAAGGGGATTGACTTCTACGGGAAAACAAAATTTTTGTCTGAAAAGTATTGACAACTGCTTCTCCCTATGTTAGACTGTTTCCAATGCGAAAGCAAAATAAGTTTTGATTCTTTAGAAAGGATAAATCCACCATGATGAACTTGATCTGGTCTTGGCGTAGCATGATTAACTTTTCCTTTTACTGCCAGAGTAAAAGCGATTTGTGCTGCGCATTTTCCGGTCATTTGATCTAGGTGTTATCCTGTTTTTATACAGAATTTACGCTGAATCTGCCGCACAGTTGCTGTGCGGCATTTTATTTTGCTTTCCATTATCCATCATGCCCAAATGGGAAAGGAGTATACAACAATGAAAAATTATGACATTCCTTATAAAATTTATATTGATGAAAAAGATATGCCGAAAGCGTGGTTGAATCTACAGGCTTATATGCCGGGGAAAATTGCACCAATGTTGAACCCCGGTACCTTAAAGCCTGTGACTCGCGAAGAACTTCTTCCTGTATTTTGCGAAACTTGTGTGGATCAGGAATTGGATGAAACCAATAAGCTAATTCCCATTCCTGAACCTGTGCTGGAATTCTATAAGATGTACCGACCCTCTCCTGTGGTACGGGCTTATCATCTGGAAAAATTATTGGACACTCCCGCGGAAATTTATTATAAATTTGAAGGCTCCAATACCTCTGGTAGTCATAAGCTGAATTCCGCTGTTCCGCAGGCTTATTATGCCAAACAGCAGGGCTTGACTTCAGTAACGACGGAAACCGGCGCCGGCCAGTGGGGGACTGCATTATCCATGGCTTGCGGTTTCTTCGATCTTGATTTGACTGTTTATATGGTGAAAGTCTCCTCTGAACAAAAACCTCATCGGAAAGCCGTTATCCAGACTTACGGGGCGAAACTGATTCCTTCTCCCTCTAACACTACGGAAATTGGCCGGAAAATCCTGGCTGAACATCCGGAAACCGGTGGTAGCTTGGGGTGTGCAATTTCCGAAGCCGTAGAACAGGCTGTAAAAACGCCTAATTGCCGTTATCTTTTGGGTAGTGTACTGAATCACGTTTTGCTCCATCAAAGCATCATTGGTCTGGAATGCAAGACCGCTTTGGATATGTATAATATTGTGCCCGATACCGTAATTGGTTGCGTTGGTGGCGGTTCCAATTTTGGTGGGTTGATCGCTCCATATATGGCGGAAAAATTGGAAGGCAAGAACGATATTGACTTTATTGCCGTAGAACCGGCTAGTTGCCCCACGTTGACCAGAGGGAAATTTGCCTATGATTTCGGCGATACTGGCCGTATCACGCCTTTGATGAAGATGTATACCTTAGGCAGCGGCTTTATGCCCTCTGCCAACCATGCTGGCGGCCTGCGTTACCATGGGATGAACAGTATAGTTTCTCAGCTTTATGCCGACGGGATGATCCGTGCCAAGAGTTATGAGCAGACGGAAATCTTTAAAGCAGCGGTTTCTTTTGCTAAGACAGAAGGTTATCTCCCGGCGCCCGAAAGCAGCCATGCCATCCGGGCTACGATTGATGAAGCCTTGGCTTGCAAGAAAACCGGCGAAAAGAAAAAGATTTTGATGTGCCTCTCTGGCACCGGTTATTTCGATACAGTGGCTTATTCCGCCTATTGCGAAGGCCGCATGACCGACTATATTCCTACGGATGCTGATTTGGAACAGGGATTTGCCAGCATTCCGCAGGTTTGATCCTTCCGCATCCATATGAAGATAAACCAAAACAGCCTGAGGATAACTCAGTATAAATAATGCCTTGCACTGGCATTTTATTTTTGGTGTGTTATTTGGTGTGTGGTTTTAATGGATCATAAGAGTCTAAATCGGCGATGGCTTGGGTAAGGATTTTTGTACTATTAGCATCAGCATAAATCTTGCGAATCATGTTAGGATCATCGTGTCCCATCCAGCGCATAGCAATTATCTCCGGAACGCGCATATATACTAAATTGGTGCAATATGTATGACGTAAATAATATGGCGTTAGCTTATCATCTGGAAAGCTTTGCTCATTTTCTGCGGCATACTGCTGCATGGCGCGATAGAACGCTTGCCAGCGGTGACAATATGTTTCGTGGGATAATGTCCCTCCATTCGCATTAGGAACAACCCATGGGGTGTCTTTTTGTTTATCCATAGCTTGTTTTAGCAACGGGACAAACCATGCTGGGATTGGTACGGACCTTTTACCTGCTTTTGTTTTTGGTGGGCCAATTGTTGTTGTTTTATTTTTGCAAGCTTGCGTGATGGACAAATAAGGGTGTTCCACATCGAGAAAGACGTGATCACGCTGCAACGCTCTGGCTTCCCCAGGCCGCAAACCACAGGCATAAGATATTCCATAAATGACATTATACCAAAGATCTTTGTCATCAATATAAGATTTTAAAACAGAAAGAAATGCCGTTTCCTCCTCTTCTGTCATTGCTCTGCGATTCTTCACCGTCCCGGTTGGGCGAGCCACCCGATCACATGGATTACGCAAGATTAAATCATCAGCCACCATGTCAGTAAACATTCTTTTGATCACATTGCAAGCCTTACTGATGGTGGATTTGGATAATCCATCCATTTTGGCGAAGCAATCCCGGATGTGAGTAGCTTTGACGTCCCCAACTTCAAGGCTACCAATAATATCGAGGCAAAAACGTTTTAATCTGCTTTTGTCGTCTTTATGTAAATGCAGTTGATCTTGCCAGCTTTCCGCGTACTTTGCCACGGTTGTGGCTTTACTAAATGTCAGCAAGCCGGCCTCATATTCCCATTTTGCCTGGTCGCGCCGGTTTTTAGCCTCTTTTTTATGGATCGACGAAAAGCGAAGCTGCTTTTTTGTCCCGTCCGCTTGGGTGATTGTGAGATAGTAGGTATATCGCTTTTTGGTTGTGGGCATGGAATCACACCTTGTTTTGAGTTTTCTTCCTAGGTCTATATGTATATCCTTTTTTATGTTTCTCCAGAGCAGTTTGATATTCGACGTCAACAGAACGCCTAAATCCCGCTCGTGCTTTGTTTCCGTTCTTATATTCGGGATACTCCATAAGAGCTTCCCAATAATTTAATGCTTTTTGCGTGTCTATTTTCAAATATAATCTTCCAAGCATGATTTCGGGTGGGAAAATGTGATACTGACCGAACATATCAACTTTTCTGTTTGGGTGCGTTGTTATGGCCAACTTGTAATATTTTTCTGCTTTGTGGAAATCTAATTCTGCCTCACAATCAGAGCCAATGGCCGCGTATATGACGTTTAACGGAAAGGAAGTAACCGTGCTCGGCGTGGGATTTAATAAATATTTTTCAAAATAATTTATTGCCATTTTTCTGTATTCCACTTTTAAGAAATGGCAGGCATACGCACAGGCCAAGATACATAATGGATCTGAGCATTTCTCACAATCTTCTAATACTTTTTGGAAAACATTGTATCTGTTTTTGTTTTGGACATCCCAGGCATCAACAATCATTTGTAGATAATCGTCTCCGTTAATGCTAGACATTTTAACCATCTTCCCTTCTTTTGTCTTAGACATGGATCTTTCCCCATTGCCCCTTATTTAATATACACCTGCACATGTAGCAGGTACTCCCCCTTTTCTTGTGTCGGATATTGTGCTATACTATCAGCAAGCGCTAATACATACAGCTGGCCCGCCGCGAAAAGAGGTATTATATGGCACGCTTACACTGATTACAACATAGCACTAGAGATGTTTACCAGGCTTTCTGATGAGGATAAACACCTGGTTATTTGCGTTCTGATAATGTCTTTATTAATGCAAGAACCACCCCCTGTTGATCTTCATTAAGTTGGCTAAACAAATCCATATAGTATTTATCTAATGGGTTAAGAC
>CAKRYM010000037.1 GCA_934427095.1 uncultured Bacillota bacterium
TCATTTTGATTTTTTTGGAGAAGAAAGGAGTTTTACTTACATGACGCAAAGAATCGTATTGGCCGGCGCTTGCCGCACTGCTATCGGGAAAATGGGTGGCGGACTCAGCACTGTTCCTGCAAAGGAAATTGGGGCAGTTGTCATTAAAGAGGCCGTTAAACGCGCAGGAATTAAGCCGGAAAACGTGGATGAGGTGATTATGGGCTGCGTATTGCAGGCTGGCCAAGGCCAGAACCCTGCTCGCCAGGCTGCTTTAGCCGCTGGTATCCCCGTTGAATCTCCTGCCATGACCCTGAATATCGTATGCGGCTCTGGTCTGCAATGCGTCAATATGGCTGCTTCCCGCATTTTGGCTGGCGAGGCTGATGTGGTGGTCGCAGGTGGTTTTGAAAATATGTCCTTAGCTCCTTATCTGTTGCAGCAGGGCCGTTATGGCTACCGCATGGGGAACAGCGAGCTGGTAGACGCTATGGTGCACGACGGCCTTTGGGAAATCTATAACGGTTATCATATGGGCGTTACCGCAGAAAATGTGGCTGAACAGTGGCACCTCACTCGGGAAGCCCTGGACGAATTCGCCGCTTGGTCTCAGCAGAAGGCTGTTGCCGCACAGGAAGCCGGCCGTTTCGATGAAGAAATCGTGCCTGTGCCTGTAAAGGTGAAGAAAGAAATCGTTGAATTCAAAAAAGACGAAGGTCCTCGTCCCGGTACCACCGCTGAAGGCCTGGCTGGCTTGAAGCCCGCTTTTAAGAAAGACGGCATGGTCACTGCTGGTAACTCCTCTGGCATCAATGACGGTGGCGCGGCCATTATCTTGATGAGCGAAGAAAAAGCAAAAGAATTAGGCGTTAAGCCCATGGCTTACTGGAAAGCCGGCGCTCTGGGCGGCGTTGATCCCAAGATCATGGGCGTTGGTCCTGTGCCTGCTACCAAGAATTTGATGAAGAAATTGAATTGCACCATCGATGATTTCGATCTGATCGAAGCCAACGAAGCATTTGCTGCGCAGTCCTTGGCTGTTGACGCTGAATTGCATTTTGACCATGACAAGCTGAACGTCAATGGCGGCGCCGTTGCTCTGGGGCATCCCATCGGCGCTTCTGGCTGCCGTATCCTGGTCACCCTCCTTTACGAGATGCAGCGTCGTGACGCCAAGATGGGTCTGGCTACCCTCTGCATCGGCGGCGGTATGGGCGTTGCCTGCGCAGTGGAACGTGACTAATTCCCTTGCTTCTTCCGGTTTGCGCTGTGGTTTCCCAGCGCACCGGGAAAACTGATCCGGAAAGGAAGATTCGCATGAGCTTTGTTACTTACGCGCAGGAAGGTTTTGTGGGTATTGTCACCATTGACCGGCCCAAAGCCTTAAACGCGCTGAATGAAGAAGTCCTTCGGGATTTGCAGGCGGTATTTGCCGCTATTGATCTGGACGCTACCCGTTGCGTGATCCTGACTGGCGCTGGGGAAAAATCCTTTGTGGCTGGGGCGGACATCGGCGCCATGAGCCAGATGAGCAAAGCGGAAGGGGAAGCCTTTGGAAAATTCGGTAATGATATTTTCCGCATGATTGAAACTTTCCCACTGCCAGTAATTGCAGCAGTGAATGGTTTTGCTTTGGGCGGCGGTAATGAATTGGCTATGAGCTGCGATATCCGCATTTGCTCCGAAAACGCGGTATTCGGCCAGCCGGAAGTTGGCCTGGGCATCACCCCTGGTTTCGGTGGCACCCAGCGTTTGGCTCGAATCATCAATCCTGGCAAAGCGAAGGAAATGATTTTCGGCGGCCGCAACATCAAAGCCGATGAAGCCTACCGCATTGGTTTGGTCAACGCCGTTTATCCGCAGGAAGAGCTGTTGCCCGCAGCCAAAAAGATGGCTGCGGGGATTGCCAGCCAAGCGCCTATTGCGGTACAGAACTGCAAAAAGGCCATCAACGAGGGCTTGCAGGTGGATATGGATTCTGCTTTGGTCATTGAAGAGAAATTGTTTGGCGCTTGTTTCGCTACAGAAGACCAGGTGGAAGGTATGGCTGCTTTCTTGGAAAAACGGAAAGTGGAAGGCTTTAAGAACAGATAATCTCATATAAACGGATTTTATTTTGATAAAAGAAGGAGAATACAAATGAAAGTTTGCATCATTGGCGCCGGCACGATGGGTTCCGGCATCGCCCATGCCTTTGCTCAGGCTGGCAATCAGTATGAAGTGTACTGCACGGATATCAGCAAGGAAGTTGCGGACAAAGGCATTGCTAAAGTCGCCGCAGGCATGGCAAAACGCGTTGCCAAAGGCAAGATGGCCCAGGAAGATATGGACGCTATTCTCGGCCGTATCCACACTGGCGTGAAGGAAGACTTCATGGCAGACTGCGATTTGATCATCGAAGCCTGCACCGAAAATCCGGCTATCAAACGGGAAATTTTTAAGGCCATGGATGAAGCGGCTAAAGATGGCGCTATCCTGGCTTCCAATACTTCCACTCTTTCCATTACCGAGCTGAATCAGGTTTGCAAACGCCCCATCATCGGCATGCATTTCTTCAACCCCGCTCCGGTCATGAAATTGGTAGAAGTTACCGCCGGCTTGCTGACTCCAGAAGAAATGGTGGAACAGGTGATCGCCATTTCCAAGGATTTGGGCAAGAACCCGGTGAAGGTAAACGAAGCCCCTGGCTTTATCGTCAACCGCATGCTGATCCCGCTGTGCAACGAAGCTGTGGGTATCCTGGCTGATGGGGTTGCTACTGCGGAAGATATTGATAATGCCATGAAAGACGGCGCCGGCCATCCTATGGGCCCGCTGCATTTGGCTGACTTGATCGGTCTGGATGTCTGCCTTTCCATTATGGAAATTCTCCACGATGAATTTGGAGATGACAAATATCGTCCCCATCCGCTGCTGAAGAAAATGGTACGCGGCGGTAAGCTGGGCTGCAAGACCGGCGAAGGTTTCTTCAAATATTAATGCAAAATCGCCCGGGCTCCTTGAACAAAGGCTCCCGGGCAATGCATTTGTTTAGAAAGGTGGTTTTCCTCTGTGGATTTTCAATTGAGTAAAGAGCATGAAATGGCCCGGCAGCTGTTTCGTGAATTCGCACAAAATGAAGTAAAGCCTTTAGCGCAGGAAACGGACGAAACCGAGACTTTCCCCCGGCAGACCGTAGAAAAACTGCAAAAAAATGGTTTTATGGGCATTAACATTCCCAAGCAGTACGGTGGACAAGGTTGCGATACCTTGACCTATGTCCTTTGCGTGGAAGAAATTTCTAAAGTTTGCGCAACCACTGGCGTAATTATTTCCGCCCATACTTCCCTTTGCGCTTATCCCATTTGGAAAAAAGGGACGGAAGAGCAGAAGCAGAAGTTTTTGATCCCCTTGGCTAGCGGGAAGAAATTGGGCGCTTTTGCTTTGACAGAGCCGAATGCTGGTACCGATGCCGCGGGTCAACAGACCAAGGCTTATTTGGATGGGGATGAATGGGTGCTGAACGGCTCCAAAATCTTCATCACTAACGGTAAGGAAGCAGATATTTATATCGTCTTTGCCATGACCGATAAATCCAAAGGCACCAAGGGCATTTCTGCGTTTATCGTAGAAAAGGGTACGCCCGGCTTTAGCTTTGGCACCAAAGAAAAGAAGATGGGCATTCGTGGCTCCGCTACCTATGAGCTGATTTTCCAGGATTGCCGTATTCCGAAAGAGAACTTGTTGGGCCAGGAGGGGAAAGGTTTCCCCTTTGCCATGCAAACCTTAGACGGTGGCCGTATTGGCGTTGCTGCCCAAGCCTTGGGGATTGCGGAAGGCGCCTTGGAAATCGCCATTGCTTATGTTAAGGAAAGAAAGCAGTTCGGCAAGGCCTTGGCCAAATTCCAGAACACTCAGTTTGTCTTGGCAGATTTGGCAACCCAGATTGAGGCTGCCCGTTATTTGGTTTACCGTGCAGCCATTGCAAAGGACAGCGGTGGCCGCTTCTCTGTGGAAGCTTCTATGGCTAAGCTGTTTGCTGCGGAAACCGCGTCGCACGTGACCAACAAATGTGTTCAGTTGCTGGGCGGTTATGGCTATTGCCGTGCTTATGATGTGGAACGCATGATGCGCGATGCCAAGATCACCGAGATCTACGAAGGTACTTCCGAAGTCCAGCGTATGGTCATTTCCGGCAGTTTACTGTAAGGAGGCACAACAACAGTGAAGATTATCGTATGCATGAAGCAGGTCCCTAACACCAATGAGGTGCGGCTGGACCCGGTCACTGGGACGCTGATCCGCGACGGCGTGCCCTCTATCATTAACCCTGACGACAAAGCAGGCTTGGAAGCTGCTTTGCAATTGAAAGATAAATACGGCGCCGAAGTGCATGTGGTTTCCATGGGGCCCTTGCAGGCAGATTCCGCCTTGCGAGAAGCTTTGGCCATGGGTGCGGATTATGCTTACCTGGTAACGGACAAGGCCTTTGGCGGCGCAGATACCTGGGCTACCTCCAGTACCGTGGCCGGGGCAATTCGCAATTTGGCCCCCTTTGATTTGGTGATCGCCGGCCGCCAGGCCATTGACGGCGATACGGCGCAGGTTGGCCCTCAGATCGCTGAGCATTTGGGGCTGCCTAATCTTTCCTATGCAGAAGAAATTGACGTGGACCCCGCGGCGGGCACAGTAACGGTAAAACGGCAATTTGACCACTGCGAACAAGTGGTGCAGGCCAAAATGCCTTGCCTGGTTACCACATTGATGGAACTGAATCAGCCTCGTTACATGACTCCTGGCGGTATCTTTGCCGCTTACCGGGAAAAAAAGGTCACGGTTTGGAATCGGCCGGATATCCAGGTGGCGGACGGAGATATCGGCCTTAGCGGTTCACCCACTAAGGTGGTAAAGTCCTTCCCCAAAGCCCTGAAACCCGCTGGTGAAAAAGCTGCTTTTGATTCTGCGGAAGAAGCTGCAGATGCCATCGTAGCTCATCTGAAAGAAAAATTCGTGCTGTAAGGAGGCAAAGAACATGGCATTTGAAGGTTATCAGGGTGTATTTGTCTTTGCGCAGCAGGATGACGGCGTGCTGAACAATGTCGCTCTGGAATTGCTGGGTAAAGCACGGGAATTGGCGGATGCCCGACATGAAGATGTTTCCGCTGTGTTGCTGGGGCAGAACGTGGCTGGCCTGGCAGATGAATTAGCTGCTTATGGTGCGGATCATGTGATCTTAGTAGAGGATGAAGCTCTGGCTACCTATAGCACGGAGCCGTATACCCATGCGGTCAGCACCATTCTCAATACCTATAAACCGGAAATTATGCTTTACGGCGCTACGGCTTTGGGCCGGGATTTGGCCCCCCGTATTTCTGCTAGAGTCCATACCGGTTTGACCGCGGACTGCACGAAGCTGGAAATCGAAGAAGAATCCGGCCTGCTGCTGATGACCCGTCCGGCCTTTGGCGGTAATATTATGGCCACCATTAAATGTCCGGAATTCCGTCCTCAGATGTCCACGGTTCGTCCTGGGGTGATGCAAAAACAGCTTTGCCGGGAAGGCGCTAAGGCGGATATTCTGCGGCCGGAGATCAATTTCCAGAAAAATGATCTTTGGTATGAAATCGTCAATTGCGTGAAAAAGGAAGCTGCGACAAAAGATATCCAGGCTGCGAAAATTTTGGTGGCCGGTGGCCGTGGTGTTGGCTGCGAGGAAAATTTCCATATGCTGGAAGAATTGGCCTCAGTCGTGGGCGGTGCAGTAGCTTGCTCCCGTGCGGTGGTTGACACTGGTTGGTTGCCCAAAGAAGCCCAAGTTGGTCAAACCGGTAAAACCGTACGCCCCCATGTGTATTTTGCCATTGGTATTTCCGGCGCAATTCAGCATTTGGCTGGTATGGAAGAATCCGATATTATTATCGCCATCAATAAGGACGAGTCTGCACCTATTTTTGATGTTGCGGATTATGGTATTGTTGGGGATTGCCAGAAGATTTTGCCGGTATTAATTGAAAAGGTAAAAGCTGCTTTGGCAGAGGCCAAATAAGTCTACCGATTCTAGGCCGGGAAAACAACTGATAAACAATGGAATCCAAAAAGACGGCGCTTAGCGTATTTTGCTGAGCGCTGCTTTTACACAACGTAAGGATTTGTCCCCAGCTGAGGCGGCAGAGATCCGCCAGATGATTGACGCAGCAGTACGAAAGGAGTGAGGAGATAGGCGCGTTATTCCTACGGATCTGCGAGATGAGTCTTGCCGCCAGTTGGCTGATTCTCGCTGTGCTGCTCCTGCGCCTGCTGTTGCGGCGGGCGCCCCGTTGGCTGCATGGTCTGCTGTGGGCTTTTGTGGCGGTGCGGTTATTGTGCCCCATTTTTCTACCTAGTCCCTTTAGCCTCTTGCCCAATGTGGATTTATCACCGGCAGTAGGGCAACCTTTCGGGGGAGAGGGTGTCCCTTCTCTTGCGACGACTAATGCTCCGGCTCCTTTTGTCGATGATATGAGGGCTCTCTCCTTATGGGATAGTTTGGGCGTTCTATGGTTGCTGGGGGTATTGGCGGGACTCCTTCTGGTTTAAGCGATTGGTGCTTGCGGCGGCAAGTGCGTGTTTCTCTCCCTTTGGAAAACGGCGTTTGGATCTGTGATCATTTGCAAGCCCATTTTGTCCTGGGTTTGCTGCGGCCACGGATCTATCTGGATTCCCAAACAGAAACAACGCAGATGGCGTATATCATCGGCCATGAAAAGGCGCATTTACAGCGGGGAGATCATTGGTGGAAAGCGATTGGTTTTTTGCTGCTCATTGTCTATTGGTTCAACCCCTTGCTTTGGTTGGCTTTCTCTTTGTTTTGTCGGGATATTGAGCTGGCTTGCGATGAAAAAGTCATTGCCAATTTGGGAAAAGATGGGGTCATTGCTTATGCAGAGACCTTGCTGGACAGTAGTATGCACCGGCACAGGGAGTGGGTTTATCCTCTCGCCTTTGGAGAAATCGGTGTGAAAGAAAGGGTGAATTATGTGCTGCAGTATAAAAAACCAGCCTTGGGTATCCTCATCGCTGGAATCGTCGCTTGTTTGCTATTGGCGGTATGTTTCTTGACAGACCCCTTGACGCAGAAATTTTCTTACGCTACTTTGGCGCAGACAGAAAGTACAGCCTGGACCCACGGGGAATATTTGGCAGTCAGGGATACCTACGGCGACGGGGATTACCGTCAAGAAGAGGTGCCTACCGCGGATGTAACGGAATATCTTCAGACCGTAAATTGGCAATCTTGCCGTTTCCCTGCTTTCGGAGTGGAAAAGGAAGGTTGGGTTCGCTTTACCTTAAGCCCGGATTGCCAAGTGTTGGTGGAACAGGGAAAAGGGCAGGCTACGGTGATTTATGAGGGAGAGACGCAGCGTTATCGGCTGCAAGACGGGGATTTTGACCGTGCCTTGGCGGTGTTCAACCAAAGCGCCGGGCATTAATCGTCTGGGAAATCCTGGCTTTCCTGGGAAGAACAAGTTAACACGATAAAAAGGAAGCCCCAGCAGAATTTGCGCTGGGGCTTTGGTAATTCAATCATAGAGATGTAAGGTGGGCAAGATCAGGAGAGCCCTGTTTCTGTTGGGGCGGAGAGGGCGGAAAGATTCATCAGCATCTGAGCTAATTCTGCTCGGTTGGCCGTAGCCATGGGGTTGAGCTTGTTTTCGCTCCCTTGCAGAATGCCTAAGGAAACAGAAATCTGCATGCCTTCTATGGCCCAAGCAGAAAGGCTTTCTGCATCAGCATAAAGGGATAAGTCTGGTGATTCCTCTGGCGTTAGATCCATAAACAGGGCGTAGTCGGCAAAGGCTTTGGCCAATTCCTGCCGGGTCATGGCTTTGTCGCCAGCGAAGAGCTGATTGCCAATGCCAGTGGTTAACCCGCTATCCTCAGCCCAGGCTGCGGCCTCTGCATACCATTTCCCTTCCACATCCGTGAATGTGGCTGCTTCGGCTACTTCCGGTTGGCCGGCCATGTTATAGAAGGTTTGATAAACCATACCCCGGCTAACCGTGCCGGCAGGGAGAAAGCCTTGGCCGGTGCTGTCCATGTACCCAGCTTCGCGCACAAAGGCAACGGCAGGAGCATACCAGGCAGTAGGGGGTACATCTGTAGGTAGGGTGGTGGCCGCCGTTTCCTGTTTTATGGTAATCCTTTCGCCAGCTTCGGCATAACCGGTCACTTTGCCATTGGGAAAAGATTGAATATATTTTACCAGTACTAGATAATCTTCTAAAACATAATCCACGACGTTTACTGATCCTTCAAACATCGCGAAGCCGCTGCCTAATTGGCGTAAGATGTAGTTGTAGCCAGCCAGGTTGTATTCTGCCGTCAGATCCAAAGGCTGATATTCGCCGCTTTCCTTGTCAAAAACCTGCACATTGGTGACTTTATACGCACCGGTGGGCGGCCCGGTCCACACCCCTTTCTCATCCTGCTGCACGGTGGAGGGAATGGTGGGGTCAATGGTATAGGTTAAGCCGGCTACCTGAAGAAAGCCGCCGTTTTCCACCTGACCCTCTGTGGTGACGTCTTTTGCGCCCCACTCTAAAGCATCCAGAAGTTGCTGGCCAGTGACTCTTTGCAGGCAAGCTACATTGCCAAAGGGGAAAATGTCTAGACAGGTTTTATACGTTACCGGCCCGGTGATGGCTGTATTGCGAATGCCTCCCCCATTCATGATGGATACATCTACCTCTAGTCCCATCTGGTCAAAGACAAAGTAGAGGGCGTCAGTCACAAAATCTCCGGTATTGGTTTCTGCTTTACGTACCAGCCGATTCCCTTCGGCATTGTAGTTGTCTAAGGTATCGCTTAGGTAGCCAATCTCTTGGCCTAGTTCGCTGTCAATTTCGGCTTTCCAGGCGTCCTCAATGGCCTTGACTTCTGCCTTTGGCGTAAGGGTGACGAGATCCTCAGCCGTCAGTAATTGGGTGTCTATGTTGCCGTCAGGAGAAATGGTCATCTGTCCTAGGGCGCTGAAATAATAGCCGCCTTGGGTCAGCACAACGGGGTTACCTTCTTTATCCGCCACGATTTGCTTTTCTAACGGAGTATGGGAATGCCCATCAATAAACGCATCAAGGTCAGTAGTGTTGGCAATCACTTCTTCCGAAGTCCAGGGCCGAGAAGAAGGGTCAATGCCCAAATGTCCCAGAGCGATCACATAATCTGCTTCTTGAGCAGCGGCGGAAATCGCTTCTTGCACGGCAGCATATAGCAAAGAACCATCTGTCCCACCGGCAATGGCATAAAGATAATTTCCTTGCTCATCTTGGAAATAAGCGGGGGTAGATTTGTTAAAAGATTCCGGCGTGGTGATACCGATAAAAGCGATTTTGACGCCGTTACTTTCCAAAACCACATAGGGCTCTAATACCGTATCCCCAGCTACCCCATTTTTTTCATGATAGAAGTTACAGGAAATATAAGGAAAATCCGCATGCTCTATGGCTTGTAGACAACCGGCCATGCCATAATCGAATTCATGATTGCCCAGGGTGGCAACGTCATAGCCAGTAGCATTCATCAGCTGGATAATGGTATTTCCTTCATCCATCACGCCATAGACCGTCCCTTGTATGGCATCGCCAGCGTCCACAAGCAATGCATTGGACAAAGAGTCTTTGTAGGCTGCGATAGTAGAGTAGGTTAAGTCTTGCTGAAGATAAGTATGAATATCTGTGGTGTAGAGGATGGTCACGCTCTCCTGTTGTCCTTCCGCTTCTGCGGCCAGGGCAGGCATAGCCAAGGTAAAAAGCAGGGCTAAGCATACAAGGAGCATAAGAATTTTTTTGCTAGGGCGCATCTTGTTTTCCTTTCTGTTTCTTTTTCTTTGTTTTACTCCAATTATAAATGTTTTTTCTTTTGGTTTCAATTTTTCTCTAGCCTGCTTGAGCAAAGTAGAGGAAAACGTAACCATTACTTAAATGCAGTATATACTTATGAGAAAAACAAAAACCAGCTATCTATAAAGATAACTGGTTTTTGTGGTGCGCCCAGCAGGACTCGAACCTGCGACCTTTTGGTTCGTAGCCAAACACTCTATCCAGCTGAGCTATGAGCGC
>CAKRYM010000038.1 GCA_934427095.1 uncultured Bacillota bacterium
GTTCTTTTGGAATCGTCTGAAATATCACACAAGGAGCCCCGCATATGTTAAAGACCCTCTATGCCCTTCAACAATTGGAAGTCGCGGAACACAATATTGAGATGGAAAAACAGAAATCTGCTGAAGTCCTTCAACTCCGTCAGATTAAAGCTGCCTTTCTCAGTAAGAAAACACAATACCAATCCCTGTTGGTTGAAATCGCTCAACTGCAACGGGATTTGGAAAGCCTGCCTCAGCAAATTCTTGAATGCAAAGAAAAAGTTGATGAGGAACGGGCGGCAATTTATGACGGCTCAGTAATGGGTATGAAGGAATTAGACGCACGGGAATTGCAGGCTGCCGCCTGGGAGAAAAAGGCTGCCGAATTAGAAGAAATGCAGGCCACCATGAAGGAAGAGCTTCAGAAAATGGAGGGGTTCTCCGGAGTGCTTAAGGGCGAAATGGCCTTGCAGTATAAGGAATTTTCTGCGGTAAAATCTCAATATCTTATGGCAGAAGAGGACAGGCAGCAGCGGTTGCAGGAATTGGCTAGACAAAAGGCTGATCTTTTGGCGGGCATTGATGCAAAGGATTTGGAATGGTTCCATCGGGAACAAAAGCGTTTTCATGGTACGCCCATTGCTAAGTTGGGGCAAAACCAAGTCTGCTCAGGTTGCCATACGATGGTCCCGCCAGTAGTGTTTAGTCGGACCATGAAAGGGCTTAAAACCTGCTGTGAAAATTGCGGTCGGATTTTGTTTATTGCCGACTAAATGAAGATCGATTTTAGATTTGAAACTGAGTAAGCCGGACGAACGCAGGCAGATGCGAAAGCTACTGTTTGAGGAAAGTCCGGGCTCCATAGAGCAAGGATGCCGGCTAACGGCCGGTGAGGGCGACCTTAAGGAAAGTGCCACAGAAACAAACCGCCTCTTTTCAGAGGTAAGGGTGCAACGGTGCGGTAAGAGCGCACCGGCAGGCGGGAGACCGTCTGGCCAGGTAAACCCCATCCGGAGCAAGACCGTACAGAGAGACAAAAGGGCGGCTCGTCTGGTCTCTCGCAAAGGTCGCTAGAGCATATTGGCAACAATATGTCGAGACAGATGTTCGTCCAAGACAGAACCCGGCTTATAGGCTTGCTCAGTTTCGTGATTTTCCTTTGATAAAATACGTTCAGATTTTCAATAATGGAGGATATACTGACCATGAGCGAACTGACTTCCATGGAAGTGCTTTACGAAAAAATGGGAGAATTTACCAAAATGGAGACGGAAATCCCCTTTGGTGAATTTCAGGATTATTATCAGTCCCTGATGGCTTACCTGATGGCAAAATATCAGGAGATGTCCAAAGACGATTTGCTGAAGGCAAAGGGCATTTGTATGATTGTGGCTGGCAATGCCAAAATGCGTTCTTTGCGTAAAGACGAAAATCGCAAGAAATATAGCAAAATGGCAGAAAAAGCACGCTTTTGGGAAGATGCAATCCGGTTAAACCTGGTGAAATCTGGTATGACGGAAGCGGAAATTGACCAGGCAGTAGGCGGGTTCTGGGCATAATGCGCTTACGTAACATACCAGGCGCTAAGGAATTCGTTAGCGCACATCCCTTGGTCTTTGCAGAAAAGGCTGCTCTGGCTTGTGCGGGAAAATGGCGGCAGGTGTTTGCCCAGGATGGCCCAATTCATCTAGAAGTGGGAATGGGCAGAGGCAAGTTTATTTTAAACTCTGCTTTGGCTGAGCCAGAAATCAATTTTTTGGCTTTGGAAATTCGCGAAGAGATGGTGTTCAACACCATTGAACGAATGGAAACCATGGAAATACAGCCGAAAAATTTGCGTTTCCTTTGGCTCAATGCGGAACTTTTGCCGGAAATTTTTGCACCAGGAGAAGTTGAACGAATTTATCTTAATTTTCCGGACCCTTGGCCCAAAAGCCGGCATGCAAAACGTCGGCTTACGAGTCAAACTTTTTTGGAACGTTATCATAAGATTTTGGCCCCCCAAGGCTTACTGCGTTTTAAGACGGATAATTTACCACTGTTTCAGTGGTCTTTAGGGAATTTTCGTGCGGCTGGCTGGAATCTTCAAGATGTAGATTTGGATTTGCCAGAAGAAAAAAGCGGCGTGATTACCGAATACGAAAGTCGCTATCGTCGCAAAGGCCAGCCCATTTATTTTTTACAGGCATCAAAAGAATAAGCATCGTTTATCTCCGCACAAATGGTATGAAAATGGTGTTTTGAGGAGGACATATGAAATATTACAGCACCCGTGGCGGTGTGGAACCGCTTTCTTCTGCTGAAGCGATTTTGCAAGGCTTGGCTGCTGACGGCGGCCTTTTTGTCCCGGAAAGTTTCCCCGCTTTTTTCCCGAAAGATCTGGTGAATCTTTCCTATCAGGATTTAGCGCGGAAAGTTTTTTCTCTGTATTTGACCGATTTCACCCCTGAACAGATTGATGAAGTGGTGGATGGCGCTTATAGTAAAACCGCTTTTCCTGACGGCCCGGCCCCTTGCACCAGTGTGGGGGATAATATGGAAGTTTTGGAACTTTGGCATGGGCCAACCTCTGCTTTTAAGGATTTAGCCTTGCAAGCTTTACCTCGCTTAATGTCGGTTTCCCGCCGTATCACCGGCATGAATGGGGAAATCGTGATTTTGGTAGCCACTTCTGGCGACACCGGTAAAGCTGCTTTAGAGGGCTTTAAGGATGTTGACGGCATTAAAATCATCGTCTTTTATCCTTATGGCGGCGTCAGCCGGATTCAAGAGCTGCAAATGAATACTACCACAGGGAACAATACTTATGTGGTAGGGGTAAACGGGAACTTTGACGATTGCCAGACCGGCGTGAAGAAGATTTTTTCTGGGGAGCAATTTGCTTGCTTTTCTTCCGCTAACTCCATTAACTGGGGTCGTCTGCTACCACAAATCGTCTATTATTTCTATGCCTATGGCCAGATGGAGAAAAAAGGTAAAATCCAGCATGGCGAGCCCATTGATATTTGCGTACCCACCGGTAATTTCGGTGATATCTTAGCTGGAGTTTACGCAGAAAAGATGGGACTGCCTGTGGGCCAGTTTATCTGCGCTTCCAACATTAATAATGTCCTGACAGAAGCGTTGAACGAAGGACATTATAATAGCAAGCGCCCCTTCTTTAAAACCACTAGCCCTTCTATGGATATCTTGGTATCCAGCAATTTTGAACGGTTTATTTATCATAGCGCTGGTAATGACGGCGCTTATACGGCTAAGGTCTTTGGTCAGTTAAAAGCTGACGGCGAATACCAGATCAAAGAAACCGTCCGCCAGAATTGGCAGGGGAAAATGGCCGCTGCTTATAGCGATCAAAAGGAAGCCGATGCCGCCATTGCCGAAGCTTGGGAGCGGGATCATTATTTGATCGATCCCCATACCTCTGTGGGTTGGGCGGTGGCGAAGAAGGTGCCGCGTTCCGCTGAGGGTAGACAGTTGTTGCTGGTTTCCACGGCCAGCGCCTATAAATTTCCTGCCTCGGTTTTGACGGCCTTGGGCAAAGATATCAGCGCCGTGGATGAAATGGAACTGCCTGGTATGCTGAAATCCCTTACCGGAATGCCGATCCCAGCTAATTTGGCAGATTTGCCTAAGATGGAAATTCGGCATAACCGCCAGACCGAAATTGCCGCCATGCCGCAGACCGTAAAGGATATTTTGCAGGGGAAAAAATGACCCTTGAAAAAGGATAGATTCCCAAAGACAGGAGATTGCCTATGAAGGGTAAATATGCAAAAGAAATCCTTCTTGTGGGGATATTGCTCGTGTTGATTTGTGCTGTCGCGTTTTTCTATTTTGGTGTTGGCAAAGAGGATAGCGCTACGATCGAAAGCAGGGAGGCACTATTAGAAGAAGCCCTTGCTAAAGGCAGCGGTTGGAAAATTGCCACAGAAATTACGCTGGATGATTATATCGTCAGTGGAGCGTACAGTGCGGATGATCAACTGTCCCTAGCTGTGTTTGAACCCCTTGACAATGGTAAGTATAAATTTACCACCTCAACGAACAGGAATAGCGGGGAAATAGTGATTGGCGGCGCGACAATAAACGGAGCTTGGTATGACCTCATTTGGTTTAATGGCGCACAGACGGCGTATGCGGAAATCACCTATACGGTAAATGGCCAGTCCCAGGACCCCATAAGATATGATACCAAGGATATGGGGATCATTTATCATCCTGCACCGGCAGCAGACTACTTGCTGCACGTCTGCTATGTAGATCATGAAGGCAATCGATACGAATAATAAAAAAATAAACAAACCACCCGTATAAAATTGGGTGGTTTGTCTTTTTTATGGGGATATGGGGCAAAAGCTTATCGGTTATTGATTTTTTGATAGCATTCCTGGCAATAAACAGGACGGCCTTCTGCCGGGCGAAAAGGAACTTGGGTTTCTACGCCGCATTCTGCACAGATGACGGTAAACATTTCTTTTTGCCGTTCATTGCGCGCGCGTTTTCGGGCGGCGCGACATTCGGGGCAACGGGCGGGGTCATTCTGGAATCCCTTCTCTGCGTAAAAAGCCTGTTCAGAGCTGGAGAAGGTGAATTCTTTTCCGCATTCTTTGCAAGTCAGTACACGATCTTCAAAAGACATTTGCCATAGCCTCCTTTTGGATTTTCCCTAAGCTGATTCTACTACGAGCATTTTAGGAAAAGCCCGGAAGAAAGCAATAGGTTAACAGCATTATAATTGTGATTCTTGAAAAAAGCAAGAGAAATGTCAAATTTTTCTTCGTAGCGGCGCTAATTTTTTTGAAAAGTTTTTTTTCATATTGTAAATTGGAAAAAGATATGCTATACTGACTACGCCAATAAAATTTCAGGAGGTTTCACATGAACGGCAAAGTAAAATGGTTCAACGCTGAGAAGGGTTTTGGTTTCATCGAACGTCAGGGCGGTGAGGATGTCTTCGTCCATTTCTCCGCTATTCAGGGCGAAGGTTTCAAAACCCTGGATGAAGGTCAGAATGTTGAATTTGACATTGTGGAAGGCCCCCGTGGTCCTCAGGCCGCTAATGTCGTAAAGCTGTAATGTACAGCCCTTGCCGCCGTGACGTGATATATAGATAAGTTTTATCATGAATAGAAGTTGATAAGTTTTATCGTATCACTAGGTAGCAAAAATCCCCACTTCAGCTGAAGTGGGGATTTTCTCTTTTTTATTTATGCCCTTATTCGCGTTTATTCGCAGCTAGGACAAGTTTTGCCAGAAACGCAGCCGCAGGTCATATCGCAAGGATCATAAAGCTGTTTCCGAGCGTCATTGCAGTTTTCGCTTACGCATACCGGCGTGGCCAGCCAGGAATATTCACGCATAATGACTTGCTGTACGCAAGAGCGGAATAGCAGGCAAACGGTAATGGTGATCTCTTCTCCGCAGATATCCGTTACCACAGCAGAAAGGGCAAGCACTCGAGTGTTGTTGGTCATTAAGTCACTATCTTCTGTGCAGCAGAGTTTGACGGAACGAATGGCGGTTACGTCCCGGCAAATATAGCGGTCACAGTGGCAGCCATCCGTACCATATATCCGCAGAGGAATGTTGAATTTCACAGAGGATACGCAAGCACAACCGTCTTTTTTGCGGCAAACTTCTTTGAAGGTAATGTCGTCATCCAGTTCTACCGGCACAACACAGCCAACTTCTAATTCGCAGGGATCAAAAAGCTCAGGGCAAGTTACTTTAATTTCCCGGCAGACATCTTCTGTGGTGCAGCAACTATCCAAAACAGACGGAAGAATCGCCCGGACAGTAACTTCACTCGGGGTCGTGGTTTCAGCTTCAACTGCGGTGGCTACGGTGGTAGTGCTGCATTTGGTGTTGCAGCAGCGGCGGCAGCCGGTCTTACAGAGCAGGCTCATAAAAAACACCTCGCCTAAAATTGGTTTTGCTCCATAGTATGCAAGGTGAGTTTGGTTGGTGAGAGGAAATGGGTTAATATCTGCTGAGATCCGGGGTTAGCAGCTCCAATAGCCGCGCCATAAAAGCGTGATAATTGTCTTGTAATTCCGCCTTCATTCTTTCCAATAATTCCGCCATGGCAGAAATACTGGCCTCGCTTTGCGTAATGCCGGGTTTAAAGGCAAAGCTTTTTTTCTGACGCTGAGCAAGCATCAGTGGAGTGGGATGATCAATAGCATAAATCTGGGGAATACGATGGAATAATGCGGTTAAATCCTCTTTTTCAAGTTGATAATACGAGGAAAGGACGGTTGCTGCTTGTGTTAAGGCGGCTTCGTCTTGGACAGCAGCCAATAATTCATCGCTTAAGGTAGGGTTTTCCTCTTGCGCCAGGAGATCGTAAGACATTTCTACGAAGTTGTGGGCTTTCCACCAGCGATATCCTGGCGGCATTTTTGTGGCTTCTGCCACTAAATGCACATAACGCCCACCAATGGCAAAACACCAACCTTTGGCGCAACCTGGCCAAACTTCATCTGCATAGTAATCCACGCCTTTGGGGCAAAGTCCATGACTTACAATACCCCTGGCTAAATCAAGGCTATCTGGGGTATGCTTTTGACACCAGTGATAAAACGCCTCGCCGTTACGATGAACCAAATTTCTTAGACGATTGCCTTGACTCCGGTCATGTGGAATGGCGCCAGAGGCTAAATCCGGCCACATACCGCCAATAATCATTAAGGGGGATGGGGCAGAATAGATTTTCTTATTGACAAAATGATGAATTAATGGGAACATGAAAGTAACCTCAAAGAAGAGCAGGGTAGGGGGGAAGAAAATGAAAAAGAATTTTCGCTGTAAGCACACCATAAAATGGCATTTGCGCAATATTTTGATGATGATTTTGGCCTCGTTTATTAGTACATTTGGCTATCTTGTTTTTATGTCTTGCAATGATTTATTGGCAAGCGGCATTTGGGGTGTGGCGGCTATTGTCAATCATTATTTGCCGATGATCCCTATGGCGGTATATATTGTGCTGTTAAATGCACCCTTGCTTATCCTTAGTTGGAAACGGTTGCAGCCTAGATTTGCGGTATATACGGTATTTGTGGTTATTTTACAAAGTGTACTGTTACTAGCCTTTGACGGGATTTTCCCAGAGTATACCAATAATAAGCTGCTTGCTTGTATTGTCGGTGGTCTGCTCACTGGTATTGGCTCCGGCATTATCGTAAAGTTTTATTCCAGCGAAGGCGGCACAGAAGTAATTGGCGTTTTGCTGAAGGATAAATTTGATTTAGGCGTAGCAGTGGTTAGTTCAATCATGAATATGATTGTTGTACTTTGCGCAGCCTTTATTTTTGGGTTCGAACCGGCAATGTATACCTTGGTTTCCATGTTTTTGGCCATGCTAGCGTTTAACCGCATCTTGGAAGGCTTTAATACGCGTCGTGATGTGCACATTATCACAGAGAAAGGGGACGATATGGCCGCAGCGCTGATCCGTACGGTTGGCCGTGGGGTCACCAAAATGCAAGGGGAAGGCGCTTATTCCCATCGTAAGAAGGATGTGCTGTATTGTGTGGTTTCCCGGCTGGAATTGGCCAGCTTAAAAGAAACCATTCAAGAGGTGGATGAACACGCCTTTGTGGTGATTAATGAAACCTATGATATTATGGGCTTTTATCCCAACCTCTCATTGAAAGAAAGCAATGAAAAGAAACGGAAATCCCTTTGGCATATGAACGATGAGGACGATCAGGAAAGCTGATCGTCCTTTTTTCTTTCGTTTTGCCGTAATTCTTGCCAAAGGGTAGGAGAAAGCACATCTTTGAGTAGAATTTCTGTGTAAGAGGTGTAACCTTTTAACGGGCCCTCTGCATAGTCCTGTGGATTGACCAATTCCCGCAAGGGGCGTTGGGTTAACGGGGGTGCGCCATTGGCTTCCTCAGCCAATAAGAGGCGCGTCAGTTCATTTTCACCGGCATTGACGATTTCTCCCCTTAGTTCGGCAATTCGTTCACTTCTGGGTAGGCAAAAATGGCTACGGCAGACAAAAGCTCGTTCTGGCCAATGCCGGCAACAGCGGTTAACAGCATCCAAGTGGATACACATTCCATTGGGACGGCGGAAGGTGATGTCTGTAACGCCGTTTTCTACGGTAATCTCTCCGAAGGCAGCAATGACGGCATGAGCCGGCCATGGAGATGCCGGTAATAGGGAGGCCAGCCTAGGAATATCTGGCGCAATAAGGGGAGCCCGCTCTTGGCAGCAGCTGTCACAGCCCTTGCAATCGGCCATGTATTGCGCAGCAAATTGATCCAAAGCCAGCATAAAATCTTCCAAGGTGGCATCGTCGGCTAGGATTTGTAGGTCGCAACCATACCCTTGTCCGAGAAGATCATCTGTAATGGGAATGAGAAAAGCCCGAGCCTTGCACGGGGGCTGTTGATTAAGAATATGTTCTGTCATAATTGCAATAATTCTCTCTTTTCTGATGGAATCCCTGCCCGATTTTTCTTCCGGTTTTTTGAGAAAAAAGAAATTGCATTATAATAGTAGAATTCACTTGAAAGGGACTATATGTTGTGGTATAATATAAACAATCGTACAATTCGTTTTTCTTAATTTTTTGGATGAATTTTGATTCGGAGGGACTGCATTGAGTAACGAGCAAAAGGAAAATATGCAGACGCAACAATCCAGCAATTATGGTGCGGAGCAAATTCAAATCCTGGAAGGGTTGGAAGGCGTTCGCCGCCGTCCTGGTATGTATATCGGGTCCACAGGGTCCAGAGGCTTGCACCATTTGGTCTACGAAATTGTAGATAACAGCATCGATGAGGCGTTGGCTGGTTTTTGTAATACCATTAGCGTCACCATTCATGAAGATAACAGTATTACGGTTACCGATAATGGCCGCGGTATTCCCGTGGGCATTCATGAAAAGACAGGCAAAAGTGCTTTGGAAGCTGCTTTGACCATGCTGCATGCCGGCGGTAAGTTTGGCGGCGGTGGGTACAAGGTTTCTGGCGGTTTGCACGGCGTTGGTATGAGCGTGGTAAACGCTCTTTCTGTTTGGTTGGAAGTAAAGGTAGAACGGGACGGGTTTTTATATCAGCAAGAATACCGTCGGGGTAAACCGGTTTATGAATTGCGGCAAATCGGCCTTTCTGACCGTACTGGTACTACCATCAGCTTTGCTCCGGACCCGGAAATTTTCGAGGAACTAATCTATTCCCGGGAGACTCTTGCCAACCGTTTGCGTGAATTGGCTTTCTTAAATAAGGGGATTTCCATTACCCTGAAAGATGAGCGGGATAACTGGGAAAACGAATTCCGTTTTGACGGCGGGGTAGAGGATTTTGTTAAATTTATTAATACCAATAAAGATGCCCTGCATAAGGTCATTGTTTTCGAAGCGGAGAAAGATCGCGTTCAGGTAGAGATCGCCCTGCAATATACGGATTCTTATACGGAAAATATTTTTTCTTACGTTAACAACATTCACACCCAGGAAGGCGGCACCCATGAATTAGGGTTTAAGATGGCCTTGACCCGGGTGGTAAATGACTATGCTCGTAAATTGAATATTTTGAAGGATGCGAATCCTAATCTAAGCGGTGAAGACATTCGTGAAGGCATTACTGCCGTTATTTCTGTTAAAGTACCGGAACCGCAGTTTGAAGGGCAGACGAAGACCAAACTGGGAAATACGGAAGTGCGTGGTATTGTCGACGCCGTTGTTTCCGAAGGGGTAGGGATGTATCTGGAAGAACATCCTACGGAAACCAGGCGTATCATTGAAAAAACCGTTCAGGCTTCCCGGGCCAGAGAAGCTGCGCGAAAAGCAAGGGAAATGACCCGGCGCAAAACCGTTTTGGATCGCACCTCTCTCCCTGGTAAACTGGCTGATTGCTCGGTAAAAGATCCGGCCCTTTCTGAGCTTTTCCTGGTGGAGGGCGATTCCGCAGGCGGCTCTGCCATTGGCGGTCGTGATCGGCGTACTCAGGCTATCC
>CAKRYM010000039.1 GCA_934427095.1 uncultured Bacillota bacterium
GGAGGACGCCATGTACCTGAAACGAATGGAGCTTGTTGGCTTCAAATCCTTTACCACCAAAACCAAAATCGTCTTTGAACCGGGCATTTCCTGCATTGTGGGGCCCAATGGCAGCGGCAAAAGCAATATTGCCGATGCTTTGCGCTGGGTCATGGGGGAACAGAGCGCCCGGAATATCCGCGGCGGTAAGCTGGAGGATGTCATTTTTTCCGGTAGCAAGAAACGCCGTCCTTTAGGCATGGCGGAAGTCACATTGGTGCTGGATAATAGCGACGGGTATTTGTCTTTACCCTATACGGAAATTTCCGTGACCCGCCGAGCTATCCGTAACGGGAGCAGCGAATATGAGATCAACGGCCAACCCTGCCGCTTGAAAGATATCCGCGATTTGTTTGTGGATACTGGCGTGGGGGTGGAAGGCATTTCCCTGATCGACCAGGGGCGTATTCATGAGCTGGTGTCCTGCCGGCCGGAAGAGCGCCGGGTCTTTGTGGAAGAAGCAGCGGGCATTGTGAAATACCGGGAACGGAAAAAGGAAGCCTGCCGCAAATTAGCGGAAACCGAACGCCACTTAGAACGAGTGGGGGATATTATTCATGAGCTGGGAGATCGCTTGGACCCATTGGCCAAGCAAGCGGACAAAGCCCAGCGCTATTTAACCTTAAAAGAGGAAAGCGACCGCATGGAAATCGGCATTTCTGTGCGGGTATTGTCCGAAGCAGAGGAAAAGATCGCTGCTTTGGATCAGGAGATTGACCAAGACACCAAGGCTTTGCTGGCTTTAGAAAGTCAGCGTTTGCAGGCCCAGGCCGCAGCAGAAGAATTGTGCCTAGCCTTATCCGCCTTGGATGAGCAAGTTTCCACTGCTGCCCAAGACTATTATGCCTTACAAAATCAACAACAAAAGGCAGAAGGCGAACTGAACCTGGTGAAAAACCGCTATGCCAATGCCCAGCGGGATCAGGAGCGGTTGGGCCAGGAATTGGCTGCTTTGGAACAAAGTATGGCCGCAAAGCAGCAGGAATTTGCCGATCTTTCCCGGCATATTGAACGGACCCAGCAGGAGCTGAATGCCCAGGAGCAAGGGTTAGTCCAGGGGGAAGGCGGCAAATCCGATTTGCGTTTGTTGGCCGCGGCTCGGGAAGAAAAGCTGGCAGCTTTGCAAAAAGAAAGCGCCGAAGCACAAAGCCAATTGGCGGCCCAACAAAGTCAGTTGGACCTGCGCCGCCAAATGTTAGCCAAAAATCAACAGGCCCTAGCCCAGGTACAACAGGAGGCAGAGGCATTAGAACAAGAACAGGCGGAAAATACCGCTGCTTTAACTCAGGCGGAGGAAAGCCTGGCTTCTGCTATGGCGGAAAGCAAAACCTATGCCGCTTTGGTGAACCGTAGCGAGGAAAAGCTGCGGCAGCTGAACCATACGGTACAGGAAAAAGCCGGCGAAGAAGGGGAATGCCGTTATCAGGTTCGTTCCTTGGAAACCAAGGTTTCCATGCTCCAGGAGATGATCGATAGCTACGAAGGGTTTTATCCTGGCGTAAAAGGCCTCATGAAAGCCTGTGGTAGCGGCAATGGCCCTGCGGGGGTTTTGGGGGTATTGTCCGAACTCATGGACGTGCCGGAGCAATACCGCGTCGGTATAGAGGCTTATTTGGGCGCCAGCCTACAGAATATCGTGACGGAAACCGGGGAACATGCCAAACAAGCCGTGGCCTATTTGAAACAACATCAGTTGGGCCGGGCTACTTTCCTGCCTTTGGATATGCTGCAAGTGCGGCCGGCACGGGATTTTTCCCAGGCTTTGCAGCGAAAAGGCGTCTTTGGTCAGGCTTCCGCATTGATTCACTGCGCGGACAAGTATCGTCCAGCCGTGGAATTCCTTCTCAACAATGTATTGCTGTGCGAGAATATGGACGTGGCTTTGTTGGCAGCCAAGGATCTCCATTATCGTAGCAGCGTGGTAACCTTGGACGGGGATTTGGTTAGCCCTGGCGGCGCTGTTACCGGCGGTAGCAGGCAGAAGAAAAACAGCGATTTGTTGGGGCAGCGGGGCAAATTGACCCAGGCTAAAGCAGAGTTAAAGGATGGAGAAGCCGCTCTTGCCCAGGCCAGCCAGGCTTTAAGCCAGGCCAGAGAGGAATTACATACCGCCACAGAAGAAAATGAAACCTTGCTCCTGCGTTTACGGGAGCTTTCCAATCAAATCAATGAAACCACCAGTCTGAAGCAGCGCCTTCAGGTGCAGGGAGAAGAAGGGAAAAAACGGCTAGGGGCTTTAGTGGCCCAAAAGGAAAGCCTACTTAGGGAAGGAAAGGACTTGAGCCTGGATGTGGAATCCCAGGCTAAGGCCGGTCAGGAAGCCGCCCAACAAGGGAACCGTTTAGCAGAAGCCCTTGCCCAGGCCAGCCAGGCTTTGGAAGAAGTCCAGGCCCAAATGGAAAGCCGCAATGAGGATATTACCATGCAGAAAATGGCCTTGGCTACCAGCCGCCAAAAGCTGCATGGGCAGAAATTGACCTTGGAGCGGTTGGAAAAAGAAATCGCCGGCTTACAATGGGATGCTGAGGATAAAGCTGCGGACCGGGACGAGGCGGCGGCGGAATGTACCCTTTGTGCCCAGCAAAGCCAAGAGGGAAAAGCCGCTTTGACAGCGTTAGCCCAGAATATCCATGCGGCAGAAAGTGCCTTGGAAACCATGCGTCATGGACAAGCTGGGGAAACCGCTCGCCTGCGGGAGCTGGAAAATACAGAAAGGACCCTGCTACACCAGGAGGATAAGGCCAAAACGGAGCTGCATCAGATTGAGCTACGTCGGGAACGCTGGCAGGCGGATTTGGAAAATGAATCTGCTAAGCTGGCGGAACAATTCCAACTGAATTTGGCCCAGGCCAGGGAAAAAGTGGGGGAGGATATCCCTTCCCGTTCCGCTATGTTGCAGCGCTTGGGGCAATTACGCCGGGATATTGGCGCTTTGGGCAATGTGAATCTGGACGCCATTCAGGAATATGCCGAGGTGCAGGAGCGCTATACTTTCCTGACCGGGCAGCGTGACGATATGTTGGAAGCGAAAAACAAGCTAAACACCGTCATTCAGGAAATGGACACCTTGATGACCAGCCGCTTCCGGGATACCTTTACCAAGCTGAACCAAGCCTTCCAGGATAGCTTCCAGCGGCTTTTTGGCGGCGGCGAAGGGGCTTTGTTCCTTTCGGAACCAGGGAATTTGCTGGAAACCGGGGTGGAGCTTTCCGTTCATCCGCCCGGGAAAAAAGTCAGCAACTACAATTTGCTGAGCGGCGGAGAAAAAGCCCTGATCGGCATGGCCATGATGTTTGCTACCTTAACGGTGCGACCCACGCCGTTCTGCTTCATGGATGAGGTGGATGCTGCTTTGGATGAGGCAAACATCGGCCGTTTTACCAGCTATTTACGGGATCGTACGGATCGTAGCCAATTCATCATGATTACCCATCGGCAAGCTACCATGGATGCGGCCCATGTTTTGTGGGGCGTAACCATGGAGGAGGAAGGGGTCAGTAAAGTGATTAGCGTCCGGCTAGGCCCTTTGGAAGCATAACAAAGAAAAGGAGAAACCATGGGATTTTTTCAACATTTAAAGGAAAGCCTGAGCAAAACGAGACAAAGCTTTGCCACTGGGCTGAAAAGTATTTTCCAAGGCAAGGTGGATGAGGAATTTTTTGAAGAATTAGAAGAAGCCTTGATCTTGGCGGACATCGGCGTGTCTACTTCCCTGAAAATCACGGAAAATCTGCGGACAAAGGCCAAGGAAATGCATGTGAAAGATCGGGAAGGCCTTTGGCAGCTCTTGGAAGAAGAAATGATCGCCATTGTGTCCAATCAGCAGGGGGGAATTCCGCTCCAAGAAGGCGTCCTGAATATCCTCATGCTGACCGGGGTCAATGGCGCGGGAAAAACCACCACCATTGGCAAGCTGGCTGCCCAATATAAGAAACAAGGGAAACAGGTATTGCTGGCCGCTGCAGATACTTATCGTGCTGCGGCAGCAGAGCAGCTGCAAGGCTGGGCGGACCGGGTAGGGGTACCCATTATTCGCCAAGGGGAAGGGGCTGATCCCGCAGCCGTAGTCTTTGACGCCATTGCCGCGGCCAAAGCTCGGGGTTGCGACGTCCTGATTGTGGACACGGCCGGCCGTTTGCAGAATAAAACCAATTTGATGCAGGAGTTGAACAAGATTTACCGGGTCATTCAGCGGGAAGCAGCGGAAGCAGCGGTTCAGTCCTTGTTAGTGATTGACGGCGGCACTGGGCAAAACGCCATTACCCAGGCTAGACAATTTGGCCAGGTGGTGAAACTCACTGGTTTAATCGTGACAAAGTTGGACGGCACTGCCAAGGGTGGCGCTTTGGTGGGCATTGTCGATGAGATTGGTCTCCCCATTCAGTTAATTGGCGTGGGGGAAAAGGTAGAGGATTTGCGAGATTTCTCCGCTACGGATTATGTGAAAGCCCTGTTTAGCCAAGATTAAGGCGCTTTGCCCCTGGAAAAAGTAAAAGAAAAAGCCATGCCAAAAGGCATGGCTTTGCTGTTCGTCAAATTGGGTTAATACGTCAAGCGGGTGATGATATCTGCCAACTGGGGGAATTTAGCCGTCAAATCCTCACGGTCACAGACATTGAAGTCCTCTTGCAACATACCAGGAACCGTAACGCAGCTGACCAGGGAATATTTATCCCAGCTGGCTTCCGCGCCAAAAATTACCCCAGCGGGAATGGCTAGGAAAGGGGATTCGCCGGCATCGATATTGGCGCCTAATTTCCGGGAAATCAGCTGGCCATCTTCGGTAATGTAATGTAAGGTCATGCTATCGCCATCATGGTAGAACCAAAGCTCATCACAATTCAGGTGATGGAAACGCAAAATTTGCCCAGGCTCTAATAAATAATAGATACTGTCCCAATAGGGGCGCTCGGTTTTAAAATGTTCAGGAATAAAGGTCTGCTCTGACCGCCCACTACGCACGTAGAAACGGTGCTTATGGTGGGACCTCATCCCAAACTTCTTAATGTAATTACTGGCTTCACTCATGGAAAGGCCTCCTCTATCTTCTTCATCTATCCTTGATTTTCTGTTTAATACACATCATAACATAGAACATAAAAAAAGGCAAGAAAAAAGCCGCTCCTTTTCGGAGCGGCTTTTGGATTAAGCGGGAAGAGAAGAACTTATTTGAGTTCCACAGTAGCGCCAGCTTCTTCCAATTTGGCCTTGATGGCTTCGGCATCGTCCTTGCTGATGCCTTCTTTGATCTTGGAAGGAACGCCTTCCACCATTTCCTTGGCTTCTTTCAGGCCCAGGCCGGTGATTTCGCGAACGACTTTAATGACGTTAACTTTGCCAGAACCGAAGCTGGTCATCACAACGTCAAAGTCGGTCTTTTCTTCAGCAGCAGCAGCGCCGCCTTCAGCAGCGGGAGCAGCGGCAGCAGCAACGGGAGCAGCGGCGGAAACGCCGAATTCTTCTTCGAAAGCTTTGACCAGTTCAGCCAGTTCGAGAACGGTCATTTCTTTGACGATATCAAGGATATCCGTAATTTTAGACATGAGAGTTTTCCTCCTAATGAATTTTGTTAAAGTCAGAATAGATTATTCGGCAGCAGGAGCGCCTTCGGCAGCTTCCTTCGCCTCTTTGATCAAGTTGGTCACGCGAGCCAAAGCAGACATGGGGGCGGCGAAGCAGCCAGCCACCTGTGCCAAGAGGATTTCGCGAGAAGGCAGTTTAGCCAGAGCATCGATACCAGCGGCATCGATATATTTACCAGAGAGCAGACCGGCTTTAAACTGCATGGTCTTGTTGTCCTTGATGAAGTTACCCAGGACTTTAGCGGCTGCAACCGGATCTTTCGAGAAAGCAATGGCGGTGGAGCCGTTGAGTTCTGCATCCAAAAGACCGAGGTTTGCATTATGGCTGGCAATACGGATCAAGGTGTTTTTGGCCACCCGGTATTCTACATCAGCTTTACGGAGAGCGGCGCGGAGTTCCACGTCTTTATCCACGGTAATACCGCGGTAATCAGCCACCACAACGGCTTCGCTTTCCTCAAAGAGCTTTTGCAATTCAGCCACTTCTTTTTCTTTGGCAATGAACTGAGGTTTCTTTTCCATGTTCTAAAGCACCTCCTTCCAGGTGTGGATTTGGGAAAGAACCTTATGATGAAAACTCCCCTGCCGCACCGGCAGGGGAGTAATGTACGCCTAAGCACACATTTCTCCTGCCTCGGCTGGCGCAATGCTTATCCCCAGTGGGGACCAACTGTCTTTGGCGGACAAATGGGAGAATTCAACGATGAAATTATTTGCCCAAAGGCTTAACGGGATTGATTTTCACCCCAGGGCCCATGGTGGAGCTAACAGTAATGCTCTTCATATACTGCCCTTTGGCAGCGGCAGGTTTCACCTTCAGCAGGGTTTCTACGATAGTGTTGTAGTTTTCCAGGAGCTGTTCAGGGGTGAAGCTTGCTTTACCAATACGGCAATGAATGTTAGCTGCTTTGTCCAGACGGTATTCAACCTTACCAGCTTTAATATCGTTAACGGCACGGGTAACGTCCATGGAAACGGTACCAGTCTTGGGGTTGGGCATCAAGCCCTTGGGGCCCAAGACGCGGCCCAAACGGCCTACCAGACCCATCATGTCCGGGGTAGCTACGGCAACGTCAAACCCAAACCAGCCGCCCTGGATTTTTTCAATCATATCTTCAGCGCCAACGAAATCTGCGCCGGCATCCAAAGCTTCCTTGGCTTTGTCACCCTTAGCAAATACCAACACGCTGCGTTTGATACCGGTACCCTGAGGCAGGACAACGGCGCCGCGGATCTGCTGGTCAGCCTGACGGGGGTCCAGGTTAAGACGGACAGCCAATTCGATGGTTTCATCAAATTTCGCCTTGGCATTGTTTTTTGCCATGGTCAGCGCTTCCAAGGGCTCAAAAAAGTCAGCCAGGTTGGCGCTTTTGACAGATTCGTTATATTTTTTGCCATGTTTCGGCATATCGATTTCCTCCTTGGTGGTTATTCGGACGGTGATCGTCCTCCCACAGATTCACTTACAGGGATTATTCTTCGACAACAAAACCCATGCTGCGCGCAGTGCCTTCAATCATGGACATAGCGGCTTCCAGGCTACCAGCATTCAGGTCCTTCATTTTCAGCTCAGCAATTTCTTTTACCTGAGCCTTGGTGACCTTGGCAACCTTTTCTTTGTTGGGTTTACCGGAGCCATGTTCGCAGTTTGCCGCTTTTTTCAGCAGAACTGCTGCGGGCGGGGTCTTCAGAATGAAGGAGAAAGAACGATCTTCAAAGATCGTGATCTCAGCAGGGATAATCATACCGGGCTGATCTTTGGTTCTTTCATTGAATTCCTTGCAGAAGCCCATGATATTAATGCCGTGGGGGCCCAATGCGGAGCCTACCGGCGGCGCGGGATTTGCTTTACCCGCAGGTATTTGCAGTTTGACTACTGCGGTTACCTTTTTAGCCATTGTAATGACCTCCTATACTATAATGTGGTATAAACGGACGCTTTCGCGCCCTCCCACAACGGGGAACAATTTTGGGGATGGTTAGGCCTTCTCCACCTGGGAGAGTTCCTGTTCCACCATGGTTTCGCGACCGAACATCGAAACGGAAAGTTTCATTTTGCCTTTCTCTGGCCAGATTTCCTGAATCACACCCAGGAAATTTTCAAAGGGGCCTTCCACAATACGCACGCTCTCGCCCACAGCAAAATCCACTTTGATGTGGTTTTCCATGTAGCCCATTTGCTCAAGGATTTTTTCTGCTTCTTCTGCGTGCAAGGGGACTGGTTTTGCGCCCATGCCAACAAAGCCCGTGACGCCGGGAGTATTCCGTACCACATACCAGCTGGTATCGGTAAGGTTCATCTCCACTAGGACATACCCAGGATAGACTTTGCGGGGGGTGACTTTCTTTTTGCCACCTTTGATCTGGACCTCGTTTTCCATAGGAACAATAATACGGAAGATATTTTCTTCCATGTTCATGGATTCTACGCGTTTCTCCAGGTTCGCTTTTACTTTATTCTCATATCCGGAATAGGTATGAATCACATACCACTCGGCAGCCATGGTATTACTCCTTTAAGCCAGGTTGAGCAGCAGTTCGACCAAGGTGGAAACCACCCAGTCAAAAGCGGAAATCACCACAGCGAAAGCAGCCACCGTAACGATGACTACGCCGGTATGGTTAATCAGCTCTTTTCTGCTGGACCAGTGGACTTTTTTCAGTTCGGACCAAACGCCCTTAAAAAAGCTGGAAACTCGGCCGGTTTTGGCCGGTTGATTGTTGTTGGCCATGTTTTCACGTCCTTAAATAATAAACAGAGGAGAGTTATTTGGTCTCCTTGTGTACAGTGTGTTTTTTGCAATTGCTGCAATATTTGCTGACTTCCAAACGGTCGGGAGTGTTTTTCTTGTTTTTGCTGGAAATATAATTCCGGTTTTTGCACTCCGTGCAAGCTAAAGTAACTGCTACACGCATGGGGGTTGCCTCCTTACCTGATATTACCTCATAATTTTAGGCACTTTAACAGGATATCATATGCTGTCAAGACTGTCAAGCCTATTTTTCCGATATCCTGGGCTTTTCCCGCGAAAAAACAGGCCGTCTTATAGACGGCCTGTTTCCCAAACGCAAGCTTATTCGTTAATGCCGGTAACAACGCCGGAACCAACGGTGCGGCCGCCTTCGCGGATAGCGAAGCGGAGGCCTTCTTCAATGGCGATGGGGGTGATCAGTTCAATGTCCATGGTGATGTTATCGCCAGGCATAACCATTTCCACGCCTTCAGGCAGCTTGGCTACGCCAGTTACGTCCGTTGTACGGAAGTAGAACTGCGGACGATAGCCGTTGAAGAAAGGAGTATGACGTCCACCTTCTTCTTTGGTCAGAACGTAAACTTCCCCTTTGAATTTCGTATGCGGATGAATGGAACCGGGCTTTGCCAATACCTGGCCGCGTTCCACTTCTTTACGGTCAATACCACGCAGCAAGCAGCCGATGTTGTCGCCGGTTTCTGCGTAATCCAGCAGCTTACGGAACATTTCTACGCCCGTCACTACCGTCTTCTTGATCTCGTCGTTCAAACCGACGATATCTACAGTATCCCCAACTCTCACCTGTCCACGTTCCACACGGCCCGTGACTACCGTACCACGGCCAGTGATGGTGAACACGTCTTCGATAGGCATCAAGAAGGGCTTATCCACGTCACGTTCAGGCGTGGGAATATATTCGTCTACTGCATCCATCAGCTTCCAGATCTGACCGCACCACTGGCAATCTCTGGAACCGCAGCCGCATTCGCTCGCTTTCAGGGCAGAACCGGTGATGATCGGCGTGTCGTCGCCCGGGAATTCGTATTCGTTCAACAGTTCACGAATTTCCATTTCTACCAGCTCCAGCAGTTCAGGATCGTCTACCTGGTCGGCCTTGTTCATGAATACCACGATATAAGGCACGCCTACCTGTCTGGCCAGCAGAATGTGTTCACGCGTCTGCGGCATGGGGCCGTCTGCGGCAGAAACAACCAGGATTGCGCCGTCCATCTGCGCAGCACCGGTAATCATGTTCTTCACGTAGTCAGCGTGCCCAGGGCAGTCAACGTGCGCATAGTGACGCTTTTCCGTTTCGTATTCCACGTGTGCCGTGTTGATCGTGATCCCACGGGCTTTTTCTTCCGGAGCCTTATCGATCTGGTCATAGGCCATCACTTCTGCGCCGCCAGCTTTGCTCAGGCACAGGGTGATTGCCGCGGTCAGGGTAGTCTTACCATGGTCCACGTGGCCGATCGTACCTACGTTTACATGCGGTTTCGTACGTTCAAATTTTTGCTTTGCCATTTGCGTCTTTCCTCC